>CANRNU010000033.1 GCA_947632005.1 uncultured Oscillospiraceae bacterium
ACCTCCTTCTGGTCTTGCCTTGTTTTAAGAAGCAAGGCATAATGGCCCCCGTTGTCCCCGGGAGCAAGGAAATTGGCCTGACTTTGCAGTCAAGCCAATTTATTATACACGATTTCCGGGATTTGTCAACGTTTTTTCTCGCGTCAGGGCAGCTTGATATCCGTCCAGCCGGACACGTCGCATTGGCCTTGCCTGTTTTCCCCCACCGCAACGACCGTGCCGTCCGACCGCAGGCCCACTGTGTGAAACGCGCCCGCGGCAATGGCCACGATATCTGTCCACGAAGACACATCGCACTGGCCCTCGTCGTTCCTGCCGACAGCCACCACGGTGCCGTCCGAGCGCAGACCTACCGTATGACTGTTTCCGGCTGCGACCGCCACGATGTCCGTCCAGCCGGACACATCGCACTGGCCGGCGTCATTGTTTCCCACGGCAAGCACCCGGCCATCCGCTTGCAGGCCCACCGTATGCTCACAGCCGGCAGAAACGGCCTTGACATCTCTCCAGCCCGACACCTCGCACTTTCCGTTGTCCGTATCGCCGCTGACGACGACTGTGCCATCCATCCGAAGGGCTGCGACATGCCAATCGCCCACCGACACCGCTATCACATCCGGTACGTTCCAGCTTGTGACGCCGTAAAGATTGAGTCCCACCGTGTAATAGCCGCCCGCCGCAACGGAGACCACATCATACCATCCGCCCACATCGCACTGGCCCTGCCTGTTCAGGCCCGCTGCCACCACCGTGCCGTCCGAGCGCAGGCCCACCATGTGCTGAGAGCCGGCGTCAACGGCCACGATATCTGTCCAGCCCGCAACCTGCTCTGCCCCATCGGACATACCGACCATCAGGACCGTGCCATCCGAACGCACCGCCGCCGTAACATGGTCACCAGCAGCGATCACAGGCCGCACCGCCGCCTGCTCCCACAGCGCAAGGCTCCGCTCCCGCGCATCCGGATAATCCTCGCTCAAATTGGCAAAGACGATCGCCGCGGCAGCTTTATCCCCGGCGCTCTCAAGCGCCGTCCCGTAAGCATAGGCCGTCTCCTTGGCCCGTTCGGCGCTGTCTTTATACTCCCCCAGCGCCTCGAACGCGGCCTTCGCCCCGACGTAATCCTCCGCCGCCAGCAGTTCCTCCGCCGCGGCGTAGGCCGCAGCGTTGGCAGCCTCGATCTTGGCAGTCTCCGCTTCAACAGCGCGGTCCGCACTGTCCTTATATTCGCCCAACGCCTCGAACGCAGCAATAGCGCCGTCGTAATCCTCCGCCGCCAGCAGAGTCTCCGCCTCCTCATAGGCTGCTGCGTTGGCTGCCTCGATCTTGGCAGTTTCCACTTCAACAGCGCGGTCCGCACTGTCCTTATATTCGCCCAACGCCTCGAACGCAGCAATAGCGCCGTCGTAATCCTCTGCCGCCAGCAGATCCTCCGCCTCCGCGTAAGCCCCGTCCGCCTCGTCCGCCGCCTCGGCGGCACGGTCCGCGGCATCGCTGTATTCGTCCAGCGCTAAAAAGGCCGCGATGGCCTCAGCGTACTCTTTCGCCTCCAGCAGTGCCTGCGCGTCTTCATAGGCCGCCGCATTGGCTTCCTCCACCTTCTCGGCCTCCCGGGCCTCCTCGGCCCGGTCCGCGGCGTCCTTATACCCCGCCAGCGCCTCGAATCCGGCGATGGCGCTGCTGTAATTGCCGGCCTCCAGCTGCTTTTCCGCCTGGCTGTAGCGCATGCCGGGGATCACCACCTGCACCGCCACCACGATGGCAGCGACGATCACCGCCGCCAGCGCTGCCAGAAAGCCGATCGTACGTGCTGTTTTTTTCTTATCCATTTTCTGTCTCCCCACCTCTCAGATGCGTTCTTCTGCAAAAATTATAACATCCGGCCTCGATTTGTCAACGCGCCGCATAAAAAGTACCCCGGGCGGATGCCCGGGGTGCGGTGCGTTTGGTCGGGTCGGTCCTGCTTACTTCGCAGCGACCTCCTGCTCGTACATGGCCTTCTGGGCCTCCAGGTTGGCATAGCGCTCCTTGGATTTCTCCTCCGCCTCGGTGAACAGCTTCTCCGCACGCTCGGGGAAGTTGATGGTCAGGGAGGCATACCGGGCCTCGTTCATGATGAAGTCCCGATAGGAGGTCGTGGGGGCCTTGGAGTCCAGGCTGAAGGGGTTCTTGCCCTCGGCAGCCAGGGCCGGGTTGTACCGGAACAGGTTCCAGTAGCCGCAGTCCACAGCCTTCTTCATCTCGGCCTGGCAGTTGGTCATGCCGCCCTTGATGGAGTGCATCTCGCAGGGGGCGTAGCCGATGACCAGGGACGGGCCGGGATAGGCCTCGGCCTCGGCGATGGCCTTCAGGGCCTGGGCGGGGTTGGCGCCCATGGCGATCTGGGCCACGTAGATGTAGCCGTAGGTCATGGCGATCTGGGCGAGGCTCTTCTTGGCGATGGCCTTGCCGGCCGCGGCGAACTGCGCCACCTGGCCGATCTGGCTGGCCTTGGAGGCCTGGCCGCCGGTGTTGGAGTAGACCTCGGTGTCGAAGACCATGATGTTCACGTCCTCGCCCTGGGCCAGGACATGATCCAGGCCGCCGAAGCCGATGTCGTAGGCCCAGCCGTCGCCGCCGAAGATCCACACGGACTTCTTGCTCAGGTACTGCTTGTTCTTCAGGATATCACCGGCCAGCTTGCAGGCGTCGCAGGTGCAGCCCGGCTCGATGTTCTCCTCCAGCGCGGCCACATAGGCCTTGGAGGCTTCCTGGTTGGCCTGGCCGTCGCCATAGGTGTCCAGCCACTTCTGGGCGGCCTCCTTGAGGGCGGGCTGGGTCCAGGAGATGGCGATGAGCTGTTCGGTCTCGTCCTTCATGCGCTCGCGGACGGCCTTCTGGCCCATGTACAGGCCGTAGCCGTGCTCGGCGTTGTCCTCGAACAGGGAGTTGGCCCAGGCGGGACCGTGGCCTTCCTTGTTGACGGTGTAGGGGCTGGTGGCAGCCGGACCGCCCCAGATGGAGGAGCAGCCGGTGGCGTTGGAGATGTACATCCGGTCGCCGCAGACCTGGGTGATCAGGCGGGCATAGCTGGTCTCGGCGCAGCCGGCGCAGGAGCCGGAGAACTCAAGCAGCGGCTGATGGAACTGGCTGTCCTTCACGGTCAGGCCGAACAGCTCGTCCTTCTGCTCCACCTTGGTGACCATGTAATCCCACACGGCCTCCTGGGGCGCTTCCTCCTCCCGGGGCACCATGGTGATGGCCTTGGTGGGGCAGATGCCCACGCACACGCCGCAGCCCATGCAGTCCAGGGGGCTCACGCCCATGGAGAACTTATACACGCCCTTGCCCTTGCCGGCCTTGAAGTCCACGATCTTGGCCGCCTCGGGAGCCGCCGCGGCCTCGGCCTCGGTGAGGGCGAAGGGACGGATGGTGGCGTGGGGGCACACATAGGCGCACTGGTTGCACTGGATGCACTTGGTCTCGTCCCAGCGGGGGACGGTGACGGCCACGCCGCGCTTCTCATGGGCGGCGGCGCCCAGCTGGAAGGTGCCGTCGGCGTGCTCCACGAAGGCGGAGACGGGCAGGCTGTCACCGTCCATCTTGCCCACGGGGTTGAGCACGTCCTCCACCATCTTCATGACCTCGGGACGGTCGGCATGGACCGCGGGCGCCTCGGTGTCGGGGGCGTCGGCCCAGTCGGCGGGCACGTCGATCTTCACGAAGGCGTTGGCGCCCAGGTCGATGGCCTTGTGGTTCATGTCCACGATGTCCTGGCCCTTCTTGCGGTAGCTCTTGGTGGCGGCATCCTTCATGTGCTGGATGGCCTCCTCCTCGGGCATGACCTTGGCCAGCTTGAAGAACGCGGACTGGAGGATGGTGTTGGTGCGCTTGCCCATGCCGATCTCCAGCGCCAGGTCGATGGCGTCGATGGTGTAAAGCTGGATGTTGTTCTGGGCGATGTAGCGCTTGGAGGCGCCGTCGATGTGCTTGGCCAGCTCCTCGGGCTTCCACTGGCAGTTGATGAGGTACACGCCGCCGGGCTTCACGTCCTGGACCATCTTGAACCCCTTGTCCACATAGGAGGGGTTGTGGCAGGCCACAAAGTCGGCCTTGTTGATGTAGTACGGGCTCTTGATGGGCTTGTCGCCGAAGCGCAGGTGGCTGATGGTGACGCCGCCGGTCTTCTTGGAGTCGTACTGGAAGTAAGCCTGGACGTACTTGTCGGTGTAGTCGCCGATGATCTTGATGGAGTTCTTATTGGCGCCGACGGTGCCGTCGCCGCCCAGACCCCAGAACTTGCACTCGATGGTGCCTTCCGCGGCGGTGTTGGGGGACTCGGACATATCCAGGGACATATGGGTCACGTCGTCGTCGATGCCCACGGTGAACTGCTTCTTGGGCTCGTCCTTCTTCAGCTCCTTATACACGGCCAGCACATTGGAGGGAGGCGTGTCCTTGGAGCCCAGGCCGTAACGGCCGCCGATGACCTTCACGTCGGTGCGGCCGCCGTTGGCAAGAGCGGTGACCACGTCCATGTACAGAGGCTCGCCCTGGGCGCCGGGCTCCTTGGTCCGGTCCAGAACGGCCACCTTCTTGGCGGTGGCGGGGATGGCCTCCAGGAGCTTTTCCGCCGCGAAGGGCCGGAACAGGCGGACCTTCACCAGGCCGACCTTCTCGCCCTGGGCGGTCAGGTAGTCGATGACCTCTTCGGCCACGTCGCAGATGGAGCCCATGGCCACGATGACCCGGTCCGCGTCGGGAGCGCCGTAGTAGTTGAACAGCTTATAGTCGGTGCCCAGCTTGGCGTTGACCTTGTCCATATACATCTCCACGACGCCGGGGATGGCCTCATAGTACTTGTTGGAGGCCTCACGGTTCTGGAAGAAGATATCGCCGTTCTCATGGCTGCCGCGCATGGTGGGGTGCTCGGGGTTCAGCGCCCGGGCACGGAAGGCCTCCACGTCGGCCATATCCATCATGTCCTTCAGGTCCTCATAGTCCCAGACCTCGATCTTCTGCAGCTCATGGGAGGTGCGGAAGCCGTCGAAGAAGTTGATGAAGGGGACCCGGCCCTTCAGCGCGGCCAGATGGGCCACGGGCGCCAGGTCCATGACCTCCTGGACGTTGCCCTCGGCCAGCATGGCAAAGCCGGTCTGACGGCAGGCATACACGTCCTGGTGGTCGCCGAAGATGCTCAGGGCATGGCTGGCCAGAGCGCGGGCGGACACATGGAACACGCAGGGCAGCAGCTCGCCGGCGATCTTGTACATATTGGGGATCATCAGCAGCAGGCCCTGGGAGGCGGTATAGGTGGTGGTCAGCGCACCGGCGTTCAGGCTGCCGTGCACGGCGCCGGCAGCGCCTGCCTCCGACTGCATCTCCTGGACCTTGACGGTGGTGCCGAACACGTTCTTCTGCCCGGCAGCGGCCCACTGGTCAACAAAGTCGGCCATGGGGCTGGACGGCGTGATGGGGTAGATCGCGGCCACTTCCGTAAATGCATACGAAACGTGCGCTGCGGCGTTGTTGCCGTCCATTGTCTTCTTGATTCTGGACATAAAGCGCATCTCCTTTATGTAAAATTATTTTTGGACATACGTTCAGACAAGGCAGTCCACGCCTTGTCATTGGGCATTATACCACAAGCCCATCCGGTTGAAAAGGTTTTTTCCCGCATTTTCCACCAAATCGTGTCGGAAATTTTTAGCTTGTGCATCGCCCGAGCATGTTGTATAATAAAGCAGTATGTTCCGGCAGTTTCCCGCCGGGGCACGGCATCTATCGATAAGGGGGTCATTGAATTGGTCAGAAAGGCAAGCGACAAGGGCGTTATTGACATCTCCACCGATGTCTTCACCAATATCGTGGGCGACGCGGCCTCCAGCTGCTTCGGCGTCAAGGGCATGGCCAGCCGGGACAGCGGCGTGTGGCAGCTCCTGCGCCGGGAGTCGATGTCCAAGGGCGTCAGCGTGCGCTTCGAGGAGGACAACTCCCTCATCGTCGACCTCCACATCGTGGTGGACCACGGGGTGAATCTGTCCGCCCTCTCGGAGAGCATCATCGCCGAGGTGGGCTATAAGGTCACCGCCTCCACCGGCGTGCCTGTCAACCAGGTGAATGTGTTCATCGACTCCATGAATATGGATTGAGCTTTCAACTGCGAGGTAACTGACTTTGAGAGAGTATATAGACGGCGCCGCGCTGCGGGACATGATCCTGTGCGCCTACGACGCCCTTGAAGCAAATGAGCAGGCCATCAACGAGCTGAACGTGTTCCCCGTCCCCGACGGCGACACGGGCACCAACATGCGCCTTACCCTGGGCTCCGCCGCCACAGACCTTCGCCAGAAAGAGGCGTCCACCGTGACGGATACCGCCGCCCGCACCGCCTCCGCCCTGCTCCGGGGCGCCCGGGGCAACTCCGGCGTCATCCTGAGCCTGCTGTTCCGGGGCCTTTCCAAGGGCCTGAAAAAGATGGAGACCGCCGCGGCCGCGGACTACGCCCAGGCCATGACCGCCGGCGTGGAGGCCGCCTACAAGGCAGTCATGAAGCCCGCCGAGGGCACCATCCTCACCGTGAGCCGCCTGGCGGCGGAGGCCGCCGTGGCCAAGGCAAAGGAGTCGGCGTATTTCGAGGAGATGCTCTACGCCGCCCTGGAGTCCGGCAAGGCCGCCCTGGAGGACACCGTCAACCAAAACCCCGTCCTGAAAAAGGCGGGCGTGGTGGACGCCGGCGGCTACGGCTATATCCTGATGCTGGAGGCCATGCTGGGCTGGCTGGAGGGCCGGGTGACGGTCAGCCAGGGCCAGGGCACAGTCAAGGCCAAGGCCGATCACGCCGCTCTGGCCGGCGAGGAACTGAAATATGCCTACTGCACCGAGTTCATCGTCCGCAGGGCCGGCAAAAAGAGCGTGGACCTGCTGCGGGCATACCTGGGCAACCTGGGGGACAGCATCGTGCTGCTGGACGATGAGGAGGTCATAAAGGCCCACATCCACACCAACGTCCCCGGACGCATCCTGACCCAGGCGCTGACCTACGGCGCGCTCCTAGCGGTGAAGGTGGAGAACATGCGCGAGCAGCACACCGCCCTGGAGGGCCATACGCCCACCCTGGCGGTGAAGGACGCCCCTGTCCCCGCGCCGGCGGAGGAAGCGGAGCAGGCCGACCCCCATGCCATCCCGGACCCGGTGCCCGCGGAAAAGCCCATCGGCACCGTGTGCGTGTGCGCCGGGGATGGGCTGGAGGAGCTGTTCCGACAGCTGGGCGCCGACGGCATCGTCTCCGGCGGCCAGACCATGAACCCCGCCACCGAGGACATCCTCCGGGCCGTGAACCTGACCCCGGCGGAGACCGTGTTCGTCTTCCCCAACAACAAAAACATCATCATGGCCGCGGAACAGTGCATCCCCATGACCACCAAGAAGGTCGTGGTCATCCCCTCCCGGACCGTCTGCCAGGGCATCAGCGCCATGATGCGCCTGACCCCGGACGGGACGCCGGAGGAGCTGGAGCAGGAGTTCAACGACGCCCTTGGCACCGTTCATACCATCCAGGTGACCTATGCCGCCCGGGATTCGGAGTTCGACGGCCACTCCATCAAGGCCGGGGAGTACCTGACCCTCATGGACGGCCAGCTGGTGGGCTCCTTTGCCGACACCGACGCGCTGGTGAACGGCATCAACCCCACCATCTCCGAGCTGACGCCGGAGTTCGTGACGGTCTATTACGGCCAGGACGTGGCCGAGGCGGACGCGGAGAGCTTTTCCGGCGCGCTGGGCGCCCAGCTCCCCGACGCGGAGACCAGCCTCATCCGGGGCGGCCAGCCGGTATACTACTATATGATCAGCGTGGAATGACCGCCCGACAAGCCCCCTGCGGTCAGCGTGAACGCCCCCGTCAAAGGACGGGGGCGTTCACATTTTCATCCGGCAGACGCCTTTCGGGAATTTTATTCCAAGGTGATGCCGTATATCTTCTTGCCGCGGGTGCCGATGACCACGGTGTTGTCGTACACGATGGGCGTGGCCTCCATGGTGGTGTCGAACTCATATGTATCCAGCACGTCGCCGGTCTTGCCGTCGAGCATATACATCGTGCCGTTGACGTCGGTGTACAGCACATATCCGTTGCCGTCCGTATCGTAGAAGGTGACGGGGGTGGACCAGGAATACCCATTGGAGTGATGGGTCCACAGCTCCTCGCCGGTGGCCGCGTCCAGAGCCAGCAGATGGCCGTCGTACAGGTCGGGATACCGGGCCATGGGCACATAGAGGATGCCCTCCAGAGGGCCTGTCCCCAGACTGAGGGAGCCCTGACAGCCGCCGGACAGGTCATCCAGGGAGTGGCACTCATAGCTGTGGTGCCACACCTCCTGACCGGTGACGGCGTCGATCTTCCAGACCGGTATCTCCGCCGTGGTGTTGCTGCGCCAGCCGTTGTGGAAGGATGTACTCAGGTAGATATACGGATGCCCCGTGTCGTCCAGCTCCAGCACGCCGGTGCAGTTGGTGTCGTCCAGGCAGTCGAAGCGCCATTCGATCTCCAGGGTGTTCAGGTCGATGCACAGGAAGTTGGCTCCGTTGTCCGCCACGAACAGGTGGTCCCGCCAGGCAATGGCGCTGTCCTCCATGCCCCCATAGTACTTGTCCGTGGTATAGGAGCTGTAGGTGAACTTGACCTCCTCCGGCCGCACCTCAATGGTCCCCGCCGCCGGGTCGTAAAAGGTGTTCAGGTCCAGGATATAGAGCACGCCGTTCTCTCCGGGATAGATGAGCTGGTCGGTCTCGGCGTCCACCAGGGGCGAGCTGTCCCAGGCCGTCCAGTCCCGGGGCGCGAAGGAGTCGCCGCTGCCGGTGGTGTACAGCACTGACCCGTCGATCAGGCTCAGGACCGTGAGCTTGGGCCAGTCGCTCTCGCCTCCGGTGCCTTTTACTCCCCCACCCAGGTACATGAGCGGGTAACCCCGGGGGTCCAGGGCCCCGGCGCCCTTGAAGGGATAGCCCAGGTACACGCTGTCCCTGGTCTCCTCCCCCGTCTCCATGTCAAGAAAATACACCTTTCCGGCCAGGGTGGCGTAGATCACCTCCACCAGGTCGTCCTTCTCCTTGGCCCAGTCCTTCATGTTCATGATCTGCCGGGTCTCCCTCGGCCATTTGACCGCCAGGGGCTGGCCGGTCCAGCCGCTGCCGGTCCAGCCGTTCAGCTCCCCGGTATCCACGATCCAGGCGTCCCCGAAAGCGCCCACATCCATGGCCGTGGTCCCGTAGCTGGAGGTATTTCTGAAGTTGTTGCCCCGGAAAGTGACGATGCCCTCCATCTGGGTATAATCTTCAGGGCCGGCGAAGTCTATGGTGTGCTCATCGTCTGCCTGATAGCTGTCCACATATTCGCCGTCTGCCAGGATGGCCGTGTCGGTGATGTTGTCGGAGGCATGCCGCTCCGGCTCGAACTCCGGCAGGGCCGTTGCCTCCGGGACAGGGGTCTCCTCCGCCTCGGGCGTCCCCTCCGCCTCGGAGACAGCCTCGCTGTCAGCCGTCACATCCTCTTCCATGACGCCGGCGCTCACCGCCTCGCCCAGCGCCTCACGCCGGACGGCCTGTACCAGTACCACAAGGCACACCGCCAGCACCACCAGCGCCGCCGCCTCCAGATACTTCAGGTACATTTGTTTCCTGCTCAATGTCGGTCCCTTCGTTTCTCACTCTGTAAAATGAATGTGATTGTTGATATGGTCGATGCAGAAGCAGTGGTAACCGGCGCAGCGGCTGCAATAGCGGAACTCCAGATCGGGATAGTCCCGGTCGGTCCGGCCGCAGACGGCGCACTTACGGCTATAACCCTGGGCCTTCTGCTGGGCCTGGGCCTTTTGGGCCGCCTGTTTGAACTGGATGGTCCGGGCCTTCTGCCGGGCCCGTCCCTGCACACGGCTGGGGCGCAGATAGTCAAACAGCCACCCGCCGCAGAACAACAGGTAATTGGCCACCGCCGCCAGGGGGATGAAGGCGCTGGCGACCTGGCCGGCGGCCAGGTCCCCCAGCATCCCCAGGGCAAACATCGCCGCATCTATCCAGGCCAGCCACTTCATCTTCACCGGGATGAAGAAGAACAGCAGCACCATCTGGTCCGGCCACAGGGTGGCAAAGGCAAAGAACAAACTCATGTTCAGATAATACCCCGACATGACCGGCACCCGCACGCCCAGGCAGTAGCAGATCAGGCTGTACAGACATGTCAGCACCATGCCGGCAGCATAATAAATGGTGAACTTGCCGACGCCCCAGGCGTTTTCCAGACTGGAGCCGATAAAATAATAAAAGTACAGCGAGATGGCCAGTCCCAGCAGACTGCCGGAGTTGGGCACGAACACGAACGTCACCAGCCGCCACACCTGCCCGTGGCAGAAGCCCGCCGGGTCAAAGCACAAAAGGCTCAGAAACGTCCCCGTCCGGTCCATCATGGCGATCAGCCACACGACGACGTTGCCGCCCACGACGAACAGCATCAGCCGGGGGATCCCGAACCGGGGGTGGCTCCAGCAGAACCGGTCGATCTTTTGATTCAAGCTCTTCAATGCGCTCACCTCCATCCAATCATACCCTTTTTTCGTCCCAAAGTCCACATTTTAATTCTTAAAAAATGCGCTCGTCCCTTCCGGTCCCGGGAATTTTGCCCAAAGGCCAAATTATGTCTTCCAAATCTTAAGAATTTGTGGTATAGTGCATTCTGTATGAATATGTCGGAAGAAAACATAATAGAGGGAAAAAACGCGGTAACGGAGGCCATCCGCGCCGGGCGTCCCATCGACAAGGTCTTTCTGGTCCGGGGCAGCGCCGACAGGGCTCTGGCCTTCATCGCCTCCAGCGCCCGCAGCGCGGGAGCTGTGGTGACGGAGTGCGACCGGCGCAAGCTGGACGCCATGAGCGTCACCGGCGCCCATCAGGGCGTCATCGCCGTGGCCGCCGCCAGGGAATACTGCACCCTGGAGGATATCCTGGATCACGCGGAAAAACTGGGTCAGGCCCCCTTTGTGGTGGTCTGCGACGGACTGGAGGACCCCCGGAACCTGGGGGCGGTCATCCGCTGCGCCGAGTGCGCCGGCGCCCACGGCGTCGTCATCCCCAAGCACCGCAGCGCCGGACTCACCGCCGCGGCGGACAAGGCCAGCGCCGGGGCGGCGGAGCATATGCTCATCGCCCGCGTACCCAACCTGGCCGCGGCTTTGCAGACCATGAAGGACCGGGGCCTGTGGATCTACGGCGCGGAGGCCGGCGGCGAGAGCCCCCTTTGGAAGACCGATATGACCGGGCCCGTCTGCCTGGTGATCGGCTCTGAGGGCGCGGGCATGAGCCGGCTGGTGCGGGAGCAGTGCGATTTCGTCATGAGCATCCCCCTGATGGGGAAGGTCAACTCCCTGAACGCCTCCGCCGCAGCCGCCGTGCTCCTTTATGAGATCGTCAGACAGCGCCATGAGTGACCGTTACCTGGACAACTTACTGCCGGACTTTGGGGAATACTCCCTGGAATCCGTTCTGGACAGCTATCGGGACCGTGCCGGCGCCTCTGCCCCCGCCGCGGCGGGACCCGCCCGCGAAGACGCCCCGGAGACCCCTCAGCCGGGACCCGGGATGAGTCCGGCGGAGGCCATCGCCCAGCGCTCCCGGCAGATCGTCATGGAGGCCCTGGGGGAGACGCTGCGCCAGCGGCGGCAGAATCCTGAGGTGGATATCCCGCTGCCCGAGACGCTGAGAAACGCCCCGGCGGCCAAGCTGCCGGAGCTCACCTTCGACATGTCCGACCTGCCTGACGCGCCGGACTGGCCCCAGGCCGCCCCGACGCCGGAGACGCCCGCCGCCCCGGGACCGGACGTCCCGCCGGACAAGCCGGCGCGCCCCCGGGCCACCATCTCCCCCGACGGTATCATCACCCTGAACCTGGAACTGCCCGTTCAGGAGCCGGAAGAGGACCTGGAGGAGGACGAGGACGGCTATCCGGAGGAGGACCTGCCCCCGGAAGAGGCAGAGGACGACTCCTATCCGCCCCCCTACGAGGAGGACGAGCCCAAGCGTCGGGGGCTGTTCCGCCGCCGGGCCAAGAAAAACCCGGAGCCGGCCAGCACCTCGGAGCGATTTCTGAACCCCCTCGTCCGGCTGATCGCCACCAAGGCCGCCCAGCGGCAGATGCGGAAGGCGGAGGCCGCCAACTGGCCTGACCCGGTGGAGGAGCCGGAAGCGGAGGAGATGCCTCCCAAGCTGGCCGCCAAATTCTATGGCCAACAGCTCCGGCCGCTGCGTTTTCGGTGCCGGGTGTGCCTGTTCCTGTGCGTGACGCTGGCGTGGATCAGCCTGAACCTGCCCATGGCGGGCATCCTGGGCCGCAGTCTCACGGTCCAGGCCGGCGTATCGCTGGCCCTGCTGCTGACCGTCATGATGACCGCGCTGGACATCGTGGCCACTGGCATGCGGCAGCTGTTCGACCTGCGGCCCGGCGGAGAGTCCCTGGCCACGCTGGCGGCTGTCATGAGCTGCGTGGACGCGGTGATGGTGGTGGTCGGCTACAGCAGCTATCTGCCCTTCTGCGCGGTGGGCGCGTTCTCTCTGGGCGCCGCCCTGTGGGGCGAAAAGCTCAGCTGCCTGGCCCGGGCCCGCACCATGCGCACCGCGGCCATCAGCAAAAATCCCGCCGCCATGACGGCGGAGGAGACCGGTCGGGGCAGCAAGTACCTCTGCCGCACCCAGCGCTCTGTGACCGGAGCTGTCCGCCGCACCGAAGAGGCGGACTTCTGCCAGAGCGTCTATGGCACCGCCGCGCCCATCCTGCTGGCCCTGTCGGTGGCGCTGGCCGCCGTCGCGTCCCTGAATGGCCGGGGGATGTATTTCCTGCACACTCTGTCGGCGCTTTTGAGCGTGAGCGCCTCCTTCACGGCGTTTCTGAGCTTCCCCCTGCCCTATTCCATGGCGTCCCGGAAGCTCCAGGGCTCCGGCGCCGCCCTCACGGGCTATGCCGGCTGCGCCGACATCGGCCGGACCCGCCGGGTCGTCCTCTCCGACAACGACCTGTTCCCGCCCGGCACCATGAAGCTGAACGGCATCAACATCCTGGAGGGCGCGCCGGTGGACAAGGTCATCTCCTGCACCACCAGTCTGCTGCTGGCCTCCGGCAGCGGCGTGGCCGGGGTGTTCATGGAGCTGGTCACCCGCCGGGGATACCCCTCGGTGACGCCGGAGGAATTCCGCTGCCATGAGGGCGGCGGCCTGTCCGCCCGGATAAACGGCGAGCAGGTCCTGGTGGGCTCCCCCGGATTCATGAACCTGATGGGCATCCGCCTGCCCCAGAACATGACCACCCGCAACGCCGTGTGCTCCGCCATCAGCGGAGAGCTGGTGGGGGTGTTCACCCTGGAATATATTCCGGTCAGCAGCGTACAGGACGCGCTGGTGACGCTCCTGCAGGGCCGGACCCAGCCCATCTTCGCCATCCGGGATTTCAACATCACCCCCCTGATGATCCGGCAGCTATTCCGGATGCCCACCGATAACTTCAACTTCCCCCCCTTCCGGGACCGGTACCGCCTGGCCAAGGCCTCCCTCGGCTCCGGCGCCCCCGTCTCCGCCGTGCTGAGCCGGGGCGGCATGGGCCCGCTGGTGGACGCCGCCGAGGCCGGACGAAAGCTCTACGGCGCCTGCCGCATCGGCACCGTGCTGTCGCTGCTCAGCACCGCCATCGGCATGGTCACCATGTTCCTGCTGTGCCGGGCCGGCGCCTACGACACCGCCAACGCCGGAAACGTACTGTCCTATATGTTCCTGTGGGCCCTGCCTGTGGCTTTTCTGGCCTACAGTCAGAGCCGGTAGGCAATGAAAATAATTCATTCGGTGTATTGCCAAGATTTTTGCAATCGTGTATAATTATGAGTTGGGTGATAATTTAGCTTTTCAATACAAGTCTTGTTAAGGAGAGGACCTATGAGCTACGAACTGAATAACATCCGCAACATCTGCCTGCTGGGCCATGGCGGAAACGGCAAGACCTCCTTTGCCGAGAACATGCTGTCCGTCGCCGGCATGACCGACCGTCAGGGCAAGGTCACCGACGGCAACACCGTCTCCGACTTCGACCCGGAGGAGATCCGCCGTCAGATCAGCATTTCCGCCGCCACCATGAATCTGAAGTGGGGCAATTATAAGATCAACCTCATCGACACCCCGGGATTTTTCGATTTCGTGGGCGAGGTCTATCAGGCCCTGCGGGTGGCGGATATCGGCGTCATCTGCGTCTCCGCCAAGGACGGCGTGAACGTGGGCGCGGAGAAGAGCTGGAAATACCTGCGGGACGCCAAGAAGCCCCGGGCCTTCTATGTGTCCAAGCTCGATGAGGAGCACGCCGACTTCGACAAGACCTTCGACGGCCTGCGGGAGCGCTTCGGCAATTCCGTCTGCGCCATGACCGCCCCCATCAAGGACGGGGACAAGTATGTGGGCGTGGTGGATGTCATCACCCGCAAGGCCTACAAGATGGACGGCAAGAAGCGTGTGGAGATCCCCGTTCCCGACGCCATGAGCGGCCGGCTGGACGAGCTGTACACGGAGCTGGCCGAGTCCGCCGCCGAGACCAGCGAGGAGCTGATGGAGAAGTACTTCGAGACCATGGAGCTGTCTCCCGAGGAGATCTCCGGCGCTCTGAGCACCGGCGTGGCCGAGGGCAGCATCTGCCCGGTCTACTGCGGCAGCGCTTTTACCGGCATGGGCACCCAGATCTTCCTGGACGCCGCGTGCGCTGTGTTCCCCGCTCCCGCCGAGGGCGGCAAGCCCTGCGACCCCAGCGGCCCGGCCAAGGCCATCGTCTATAAGACCGTGTCCGACCAGTTCGGCAAGTTCTCCCTGTTCAAGGTCGTCTCCGGCAAGGTCACCGCCGACATGACCCTGACCAACGCCCGCAGCGGCGCCCAGGAGAAGCTGGGCCACATCTACTCCATGCAGGGCAAGAAGAACACCGAGGTGCCCGAGATCGCCTGCGGCGACATCGGCGCGGTGAGCAAGCTCTCCGACACCAAGACCGGCGATACCCTCTGCGCCGCCGGCGCGGTGGAGGCCCTGCCCGGCATCACCTTCGACATCCCCTGCTACCAGATGGCCATCGCCCCCAAGGTAAAGGGCCAGGACGACAAGGTGGCCCAGGGCCTCGCCCGGCTGGGCGAGGAGGACCCCGCCTTCACCGTCACCCTGAACGCCGAGACCCACCAGCAGGTGGTGGCCGGCGCCGGCGATATGCACATCGACGTGCTCTGCTCCAAGCTGAAGAGCAAGTTCGGCGTGGAAGTGGAGCTGAGCCCCGCCCGGGTGGCCTACCGGGAGAAGATCCGCAAGGTGCTGGACACCCATGGCCGCCACAAGAAGCAGACCGGCGGCCACGGCCAGTTCGCCGACGTGAAGATCCGCTTCGAGCCCCAGGAGGAGCAGGAGGACATGATCTTCGCCGAGGAGGTCTTCGGCGGCAGCGTGCCCAAGAACTTCTTCCCCGCCGTGGAAAAGGGCCTGCGGGAGTGCTGCCTGAAGGGCGTGCTGGCCGGCTATCCCATGGTGTATCTGAAGGCCGTCCTCTACGACGGCGACTTCCACCCCGTGGACTCCTCCGAAATGGCCTTCAAGACCGCTGCCGGCCTGGCCTATAAGGAGCTGGTCAACGCCAACCCCGTCATCATGGAGCCCATCGGACTTCTGAAGGTCACCGTGCCCGACGCCAACCTGGGCGACATCATGTCCGACATCCCCTCCAAGCGGCGCGGCACCGTGCTGGGCATGAACGCCCACGACGGCATGCAGATCGTGGAGGCCGAGGTCCCCATGGCGGAGATGACCACCTACGCCATCGACCTGCGGTCCATCACCCAGGGCCGCGGCTCCTTCACCCTGGACTTCATCCGCTACGACGAGACCCCCATGAACGTCCAGCAGAAGATCATCGAGGAGGCCAAAGCGCTGGCCGCCGAGTGAGGCATACAGAGAATCATACCGTAAGGGGAAGCTGACGCTTCCCCTTACATTTAGAAGAGAGAACTGCCATGCAGCCTTCCAAAAAGACACGCATCCTCCGTCGGGTCGCCCAGACGCTGCTGATCCTGGTCTTCGCCGCGTCGTGCATCCTGGCCGGGGCGCTGGTCCGCTATTTCCTCACCATCCACCCCCTCAAAGCGTCTCCGGTCCCGCCGCCTTCCATCACGGCGGAGCCCACGTTTACGCCGGCGCCTACAGCCACCCCCTCCCCGACCCCGGAGCCCACGCCTACGCCGGCCCCCACGGCCATTCCCGTGGAGTTGGGCGAGACGCCGGACGCCGGACAGGAGTATATCGACAAGATCGTCTTCCTGGGGGACAGCACCACCTATTGGCTGACCGGATATGGCCTGCTCCCCATCACCCAGGTCTGGACCGACTCCATCGGCACCCTGAGCCTGTTCAACTGGGCCGTGGACCCCATCGCCTACCACGACCCGGCCACCCCCTCTGTGTCCGAGAGCCTGCTCATCCCCGACTGCGTCGCCCGGCGGAAGCCGGAATACCTGGTCATCACGCTGGGCATCAACGGCATCGCCCTGCTGAACGAGGAACAGTTTAAGGATTATTATGTAAACCTTATCAAGGCCGTCCAGCAGGCCAGTCCCGACACGAAGATCATCTGCCAGTCCGTCTATCCCGTTGACGACAGCCAGGTCCCCCGGGGCATCAGCAACGCCGGCGTCAACGCCGCCAACGACTGGATCTACGCCATTGCGGCTGAGACCGGGGTCCGCTACCTCAATTCCCACGACCTGCTCATGAACGAGACCGGGGGGCTGCGGGCAGAGTACGACAACGGCGACGGCATGGGCATCCACCTGAATACCGCCGGCCTCAACGTCGTACTGCAAAACATCCGTACCCACGCATACCAGTGACCGGCCCATCCGGCAAGGAGGCGACACAATGAACCCACGGACCAGGGACAGCTTTTATATGCTCTGGACCCTCGCGATCCTGATCTGTCTGGCGATGTGTGTCTTTTTGCTGGCCTATGTGTCCATCGTGGGCGGCGGCGCCCCGGCGGCGGAGACCACGTCGCCGCAGACTGAGGCCGGGACCACCGAGACGCTTCCCGACGGCAGTCAGGCGCCGGTGGACGGCAGCCAAGTGCCGGCGGACGGCAGCCAGGCGGCAGCCGATGGCAGCCAGGCGCCGGCGGAAGTCACGCCCGTGCCTCTCGTCGAGTTCACAGGCCCCACGGTCCTGCCGGAGACGATGGACATCGGCCAGGAATACGTCGACAAACTGGTATTTCTGGGCGACAGCACCACCCTTGGCCTGCAGACCTATGGGGTACTGCCCCAGACCCAGGTCTGGGTCCCCTCCAACGGTACGCTGTCCTTGTTCAACTGGGCGACCGAGAACGTGATGTATTACGACCCCGCCGCACCGGATGTGGCTCAGTCCCTGTCCATCCCGGTGGCAGCCGCTACACGGCAGCCGGAGTTTCTCGTCATCACCCTGGGCGTCAACGGCGTGACGCTGCTGGATGAGACCGCCTTCAAGGACTATTACCGCGGCCTTGTCCAGGCCATCCGGCAGGCCAGTCCCGGCACGAAGGTCATCTGCCAGTCCATCTATCCTGTCATCGACGGCAAGGCGCCGGAGGGCGTCACCAACGCGATCATCGACACCGCCAACACCTGGATCCTTTCCGTGGCCGAGGAGACCGGCGTCCGGTTCCTGGATTCCAACGGCTCGCTGAAAGACGACAGCGGCAACCTGAACAGCAGCTATGAGTCCGGCGACGGCATGCACCTGCTGCCGGACGGCTATCAGGCCATCCTGCAGTATGCCCGCACCCATGCCTGGCTGTAAGTCATAAACGCAAAAAACGCCCCGGCTCATGGCCGGGGCGTTCTGTCATCTCCGGCCCACGGCGCATACAATGGACGGGAGGGATGGATGCATATGGACGAAATGCTCAAGGAAAGCCTGGACGGATTTGACAGTCTGTGGCAGCGGGTCACCCGCCGGCCGGAGAACGCCCCGCCTCCGCCGCCAGGGGCGGGGTCCCAGGAGGACGTCCTGCTGGGGCTGATCCATGAGGAGACCTGCGCGGCGGCCTATGCCGCCGCCCTGGCCCGGATGTTTTCGGGAGACAGCCGGGCGATGCTGCAAAAGCACGCCGCCGGGGCAAAGCATCACCTGCGGCGGCTGCGGGCGGAGTACTACATCGCCACCGGCGTTTCCGGCGGGACCAACGAGGACTGCCGGGCTCTGGCCGGAAAGCTGCCCGGCCTGCGGGCAGTCCTTCTCCAGGCCCGGGACCTGGCCGACCGATATGAGAGGGCCGCGGACCGGGCGGACAGTCCGGAACTGAAAGAGGCATTGCTGGCCTTCGCCGCCGACGAGCGCCGCCAGGCCCGGGAGCTCCGCTCCCTGCTCATCGAGAGCTTCTAGTCTCCAAAATGAACGGTCCCCGGACAACTGTCCGGGGACCTGGGTCTGTCTTGTCTCAGCTGAGCCGGAGAGAGGCCACGATCTGGTGGGTGAGGGCGACCATCGACTCCATGTACTCGTCGGAGCTGGTCATGGTCAGGAACCAATACATGCCGTCGCGCAGGTAATACACGCGCACCACATTCATCCATTCCCCTTTGTCCAGAAAACGGATCTGCGCTGCGACGCAGTCGTAACGGCCCAGGCCCACCGCGCCGGGCTCCGAGACATATTGGGTCTGCGACTTGTTCGTGAAGTAATAGTCCAGCGCCTCGTCTATCACCTGGGACAAGTCGGTCGTCCCGCTATAGGAGGACTCATAGAAGCTGACGCCGCCCTTGGAGGCGACCCGCTGCACGGGATAGATGTGGACCATGCCCGTATCTTTGAAGTAGCCTCCATCCTCATACTCCCCCGAGATGAATTCCATGCCGACTTCGTCGATGTAGGTGCGCACGAGCCCCTCCTCCTGGTAGGCGCCCGTCACCTGGAAGGTGTCCACCAGGTGTACCTGCTGCTCGATGTACTCGTCCACGTCGGGAGAGTCCTGGTTCACCATGGTCTGGATGCAGTAGCAGCCAAAATCCCCCTTCCCGTCGAAGATCAGAAGGCTCCCAGAGCACTGGTTCCCGTTCAGTTCCATCAGAACGTCGTACTCATAGCACTCCTTCTCCCCGATCTTCCCGTGGCCCTTGTCCACCACCTCAAAGTTGTCCAGCCCCAGCCACTCCGCCAGGACTTGCCGGTCCGCGTCGATCAGGCTCGCGAAATCCGCCGCAGAGTAGATGTAGCAGCTCCCGTCCGCCGTGGTGTAGGCGTACTCCGCCACCACCCGGAAGTCGTTCCCGGAGGAGATGATCACCAGGTTCTCATAGGGTTCCGCCAGGTCGTACCCCGCCGGATATTCCAGGGTGAACTTCACCACGTCGTTGGTGTAGGTCTTGTACCCCTCTTCCCCCTCGTCGAATACCTCCGTGAGGAAGTTCCCGCCGCTGCGCAGCGTGAAGCCGCTGGAGAGCGCCATCCCCGCCAGCATCCCGGCGGCCAGCAGCAGGGCCAGGACCCTGTTTCGATATCTCTTCATCGTTCCGTTCCTCCTTTGGTCCGTTTGATACGATAATATCATACCAAAAACAGCCGCGTCAACCAGACGCGGCTGTTTTTGTGTTATCCAGTGTGCCTCATGCGAACCGCAGAGAGGAGACCATCTCGCTGACGATGGTGTCCGCCTGGTCCCCATAGCCGTCGGAGAACGTGACGGCGATCTCCCAGTAGCGCCCGTCCACGATCAGGAAGGTGTTGAAGGCGTTGACCGTCTTCCCGCCGTCACGGTAGGCCACCACGAAGTTGTTGAACTCATACCGCCCCACGTCCGGGACATAGGCGGGTCCCGAGACGATCTCGGCCTGGTCCTTGGCGGAGAGGAGAAAGTCCAGGCTGTTGCTCACGGCCTCATTCATGCTCACCTCATTGATGTCGTAGGTCAGCGGGGAGAGCAGGATCGACAGGTCCCCCTTCCCGGCTCCGGCGGGGATCACTTCCAGGGTCTCGCCTGTCTGCGGATCGCTCTCAAAAGCCACATCCTCCACCAGGCTGTCATCGGTGAGGAAGTCCAGCGCCCACGCGTCCACATGCCGCACGGTGAAGCCGGCCACCTCGCAGGCCTTGGTGACCTGGAAGCTCTCCTGGGCGTGACCCAGCTGCTGCTCATACTCCACGGAGCCGTATGTCTGCTTGTCACAGAGGGTCTGCAGGCAGTAGAAGCCGAACCGACCAGCCCCGTCGAACAGCGTCAGGCAGCCGTCCATGGTCCTGCCGTTCTGTTCCATCTGGAAGAAGTACCAGCATCTGGCCCGCTCCCCGGACGTGTCCCGGTCGTGGTACCCCAGGGTATAATCGTCTGTGCCCAGCCAATCGGCCAGCACGCCAGGGTCCGCGTCGATCAGGTCGGCAAAGTCCGTGGCGGAGTACAGGAGCGTAGAGCCGTCCACGGTGGTGTAGGCGTACTCCGCCGACATGCGCAGCGCGCCGTCCTCGCTCTCCATGAGCACGGCGCCTTCATAGGGCTCCGTCACCGTCAGCTTCGCCGGGTACTCAAAGGAGAAGCCCACCGTGTCGTTGGTGTAGGTGCTGTAGCCGCCCTCCGACGGGGCGGATGCGGCCTCCTCCGCCGGCTCCTCCTCCGGGGCCGTCTCCGTGCTCTGTACGGCTGCCGCGCCCGACTCGGGTATGTCCTCCCTGAACCGGAGGGAGGCCAGTATATCATATGTGAAGTCGTTTATCTCCTCCATATATTCATTGGAGCCCGTCGGTTTCACGACCCAGTACTTTCCGTCATGGAAAAAGCAGATCATTCCTGTATTCATCCACGTCTCTCTGTCAGAATCCAGATACCGGATCTGACACGCCGTGTAATCATAAAACCCCACATCCACCGGGGCGGCCGCAGCGACATACTGGGTCTGCTCCTTAAAGTCGAAATAGTACTTCAGGGCGCTGTCCATCGCCCCGGCCGGGTCCAACGAGGGATCAGAACCGGGCGCAAAAATGTCGACGTTCCCCTCCACGAACACGTCTTCCAGAGGATAGATGCTGTATCTCTTTGTATCCTTCCAGTAGTCGGCGTCGTTATATTCTCCGGAGATGAAGTCCAGGTCGAACTCGGGGATGTGGGTGCGCCCGAGCCCCTCCTCCTGGTAGGCGCCCGTCACCTGGAAGGTGTCCACCAGATGCACCTGCTGCTCGATGTACTTGTCCGCGTCGGGGGAGTCCTGATTCACCATGGCCTGGATGCAGTAGCAACCAAAATCCCCCTTCCCGTCGAAGATCAGAAGGCTCCCCGAGCACTGGTTCCCGTTCAGCTCCATCAGAACGTCGTACTCATAGCACTCCTTCTCCCCGATCTTCCCGTGGCCCTTGTTCACCACCTCAAAGTTGTCCAGCCCCAGCCAATCCGCCAGGACTTGCCGGTCCGCGTCGATCAGGCCCGCAAAGTCCGCTGCAGAGTAGATGTAGCAGCTCCCGTCCGCCGTGGTGTAGGCGTACTCCGCCACCACCCGGAAGTCGTTCCCGGAGGAGATGATCACCAGGTTCTCATAGGGCTCTGCCAGATCGTATCCCGCCGGATATTCCAGGGTGAACTTCACCGCGTCATTGGTGTAGGTCTTGTACCCCTCTTCCTCTTCCTCGAATACCTCCGTGAGGAAGCTCCCGCCGCTGCGCAGCGTGAAGCCGCTGGAGAGCGCCATCCCCGCCAGCATTCCGGCGGCCAGCAGCAGGGCCAGGACCCTGTTTCGATACCTCTTCATCGTTCCGCTCCTCCTTTGGTCTGTTTGATACGATAATATCATATCAAAAACAGCCGCGTCAACAGACGCGGCTGTTTTTGTCCCGGTCCTCTCATCCCTCGCCGGTCAGATGCACCACCGTGGGGTCATGCCCCGTGGCGGGCAGGATCTTCTCCAGCAGGTCCCGGGTGGGGAACTTCAGGGAGCTGGTGTTCATGCAGGGGTGGCAGGCAAACCACTCCTCTTGCAGCACGTCCCCGTCGATCAGCAGCCGGACCCGGCCTTCCCTGTCGTTCATCAGCCCCAGCACGCTCACGCTCCCCGGGGTCAGGTCCAGAAACGCCAGCATGTGCCCCTCATCGGCAAAGCTCAGCCGGCTCACCCCCAGCTGATGGCTCAGTTCCTTCGTCTTGAAGGGCTTGTCCCCCGGCATGATGAGCAGGTAAAAATCCGTCTGCTGCCGGTTGCAGAGAAAAAGGTTCTTGCAGATGGGCGTGCCCAATATGGCATCCACCCGGGCGCAGACCTCCATGCTGGTGGCGGGCTCGTCCGGATGGTCGGTCCGGTAATAGTCCACCCCCAAGCGGTCCAAAAAGGCGTAACAGCGTATCTCCCGCTCCGCCCGGCCGGTCATATCCGCCGGGGCCCCATGCATAAGCTCCATGTGCCTGTCCTCGCTGCGTTTTTCCCTCATCTTACCACCAAACGGGGAAAAGTCAATGCCAGGGGACGCGGAGGTGTATTATGTCAACTATTATCCCAGGGCTCCTGGGGGGCCTGGCCCTGTTCCTGTATGCCATGAATGCCATGACAAAGGCCCTGGAGGAGGCCGCCGGGGACCGGCTGCGGCAGGTACTGGCCGCCGTCACCGGAACGCCCCTGGCCGGCGCTCTGGCGGGGGCAGCGGTCACGGCGGCGGTACAGAGCTCCTCCGCTGCCACGGTGATGGTGGTGGGCTTCGTGGGGGCGGGGCTCATGGGATTGCCCCAGGCCGTGGCCGTCATCTTCGGGGCCAACGTGGGCA
>CANRNU010000034.1 GCA_947632005.1 uncultured Oscillospiraceae bacterium
AATACAGAAGAATGCAGACCAGATACTGTCTTTACGGAGAAAATAAGTATGCCAACTCTTGAATGGATCGGAAAAGATAAAGTCATCAATCACCATTTGGAAGTGCCATACCGTGTGCTGGAGCGGCAGTACAGCTATAATGCCGACGGGCAGCACGAAGAGGACAATGGCAGCGAGAACATGATTATTCGGGGCGATAACCTGGAAGCCCTGAAAGCCCTGCTCCCCAGATATGAGGGGCGGGTCAAGTGCATCTATATCGATCCTCCGTACAACACTGGCAATGAGGGGTGGGTCTATAACGATAATGTAAATGACCCCAGAATCAAGAAGTGGCTCGGTGAAGTTGTCGGCAAAGAGGGCGAGGACCTGACGCGGCATGATAAGTGGCTGTGCATGATGTACCCGCGGCTGAAATTGTTGCAGAAATTGCTTGCCGATGATGGAGTTATTTTTATCAGTATAGATGATACAGAGTGTGCGAATTTAAAACTAGTATGTGATGAGATATTTGGCAGTAGTAATTTTGTTTCAGATGTAATTTGGCAGCACAGTTTACAGGCCAATGGCTATGGTGGGAAATTTGTTTCTCAATTTAACCACACGATAGTTTACTCCAAATCGTCTTTATTTGTGTTGGGGAATTTACCTCGGTCTGAGGAAGATAATAAGCTATACAGGAATCCTGATAATGACCCTAGAGGACCGTGGAGATCTGGCTACTGTGTAAATGGACTGTACCGGCCTAATTTGAAATATGATATTGTCACGCCTCACGGAAATCGAATTCCACCGCCAGATAAAGGGTGGCGGTGGAGCCAAAAGACGCTACAATCAAAAATAGATTCAGGAGAGATTATATTTAATTCTGATGAAACTGCAATAATTCACAAATTGTATCTTGCTGATTTGCAAGGGAAAGTTCCTGAAAACATATGGGTTGGTGGGGTTGCGGGTACAACTAGACAAGCCACTGCCGAATTGAAATCTATTTTTGATGGGGCAGCTCCGTTTGACACGCCTAAACCGACCAAGCTAGTTGAGAGGATCGTTCAAATTGCAACAGATGAAGATTCCATCATTCTCGATTCCTTTGCTGGCTCCGGCACCACCGCCCACGCTGTTCTCAATATGAACAAGGCCGACGGCGGTCACCGGAAGTTTATCCTTGTGGAGATGATGGACTACGCCGAAAGCATCACCGCAGAGCGGGTAAAACGGGTCATCCAGGGCTACGGTGAGGGCAAAAACGCCGTGGAGGGCACCGGCGGCGATTTCAGTTTCTACGACCTGGGCGATCCGCTGCTCATTGGCGATGTACTCAACGAGGACGTGGGTGTGGATAAAATTCGGGAGTATGTCTATTTCACAGAAACCAAAAGCCGTCTACCGGTGCCTCATGCGGACGAGCCCTATTTCATGGGGGTGCATGTGGACAGCGCCTATTATTTCTACTACGAAAGGGAAGCTGTCACCACACTGAATCGGGAGTTTTTACATACGATCAAAACAAAAGCTGGCGCATATGTGATCTACGCAGATCTCTGTATGCTCAGTGAAGCGGAAATGGAAAAGTACCACATTACATTTAAGAAGATTCCCAGAGATATTACGAAACTCTAAGGGGGCGCTGCTATGGAGCTGAACGGTTATCAAAGACAGGTCATGCGAGACTTGACGGACTACATGAACTGCGTCAACCGGGGCGTCAATCTGTATTCCGCGTGGAGGGAATACTGGTTTTCCAAGGATATTGCTGTGGGGTTGAATGGCGTTCCATCGTATAACAATGCGATTGACCGCGTTCCCCATATCTGCATGAAAGTTCCTACCGGCGGGGGAAAAACCTTTATGGCCTGTGCTTCCGTGCGGCGTATCTTTGACGCTATGCCCATCAACAAGCCAAAGGTCGTGGTTTGGCTTGTACCCAGCGACTCCATTCTGACACAGACCATCCGCACACTCTCCGATGTTGAACACGACTATCGGCGGAGATTGGATCAGGACTTCGCCGGGCGCGTGGGCGTATATACGAAGGACATGCTGCTGAACGGGCAGAACTTTTCCCCCGATACGGTGCGGGAGATGCTGACTGTCTGCATCATGAGTTATAGCTCTCTGCGGATCAATAGCAAGAACCGGGAGGTCCGCAAGGTCTATCAGGAAAACGGCAACCTTGCCCGCTTTGCGGAGTTTTACAAGGATGACGATGTTTTGTTGGCGGACACGCCGGAAACGGCACTGATCCAAGTGCTGCGCCATCTGGAGCCGATCGTTATCGTGGATGAGAGCCATAACGCCGGGTCAGAGCTCAGCGTGGAGATGCTGAACAACCTGAATCCGTCCTTTGTGCTGGACCTGACGGCGACGCCGCGTAAAAACAGCAATATCATATCCTATGTGGACGCCCGTGACTTGAAGAAAGAGCACATGGTCAAGCTGCCTGTGGTGGTCTATAACCGGACGTCCCGCCAAAGAGTGATCCAGGACGCGATACAACTCCGCGGCAGCATAGAGCGAGTGGCGATTGCCGCCGAGCAAGCTGGCGGCGCTTATATCCGCCCCATTGTTTTGTTCCAGGCACAGCCGCGCACTGGAGAAGACAGCGTCACTTATGATCGGATCAAGAGCATGCTGATCGAGATGGGGATACCAAAAGAGGAGATCGCCATCAAAACTTCTGTCGTGGACGACATCAAGGATCAGGACCTGATGAGCCGGAACTGTCCGATTCGCTACATTATTACCGTGAATGCGCTGAAGGAGGGATGGGATTGTCCCTTCGCATACATATTGGCGTCCCTTGCCAATCGGACCTCTACCGTGGATGTGGAGCAAATCGTTGGGCGGATCTTGCGGCAGCCCTATGCAAAAGTACACAGCTCTCCGCTGTTGAATACATCCTATGTGCTCACAAACTCAGCTGATTTCCACAGCACGTTGGAGAAGATCGTCACTGGCCTGAACAAAGCTGGATTCAGCCGTAAGGATTATCGTGTCGGTGAGACGGCAGAAGTTCCGCAGACGCCCGTAGCTCCTGAACAGGAGCAGACCACGCTTCCACCGGAACCGGAACCGATAGAAGACGATTTCAGCGATGTCAACACAGAAGAAGTCCACAGTGCTCTCTCTGGCGAAACACAGGCAGGATCGGATGTCGCAGCCATGGTAAGCGAGGCGACCACACAGGCAGAGAGCTATAATGCTGCGTTAAACGACACGTCCGATATGGGATTTACCGGAGGTGAACTGGGGGAGATGCTGACACAAAACGCTATACAAGCGTATTTATCCGACGAGGTATCTGGACTGAGAGTACCGCAGTTTTTCCTGCGTTCTGTGCCCGACTTGTTCGGCGGCGAGTTTGAGCTCCTGGAACCGGAAAACTTGTCCGACGGCTTTTCCCTGTCCGGTCAAGATGCACAGGTGAGATTTGAGTTGGCTACCGGCGAGATGTATCGGGTGGACGTTGCCGAGAAGGGCGAAGCGGTCCCAAAATACAGGCGGGCAGACGCTGAGACCAGCGAGTACATTCGCAGCTATCTGGCGCAGCTTCCCCCGGAACAGAAAATTCAAAGCTGTACCAACATGATCTGCGCCCAAATCAATCGGAATAACCGTTATGCTGCGGCGGAGATCAACGACTATGTGCGACGCATTGTCGGCGGCATGACAGAGGATGAGCTTTCTGCCATGGAGACGGCCATCCCGACCTATGCCAGAAAAATCGAAGAGAAGATCAAGACGCTGGAAGACGCTTACCGCGAAGACAAATTTGGACGGTGGCTTGACAGCGGAAAGATCGTCTGTCGGGATAGTTATATGCTGCCGAAGGTCATTACGCCTGCTGATACGACGGATTCTATCCCAAAGTCTCTGTATGAGGCGGAGAAAGACGACATGAACGGCGGAGAGCATGAACTGCTCGATGCCATTGTTGGCCTTGACAATGTGAAGTGGTGGCACCGGATCATTGAACGCAAGGGTTTCCGCTTGAACGGCTTTATCAATCATTATCCCGATTTCATGGTTATGACCAAATCCGGAAAACTTGTCCTGATCGAGTACAAGGGCGACGACCGCGACAACAGCGACAGTGAGCGAAAACTGAAGCTCGGACGTTGGTGGCAAATGAAAGCGGGCGACAACTACCGCTATTTCATGGTGTTCAAGAACCGGGAATTCGGCATCGACGGAGCATATACGATGGATCAGTTTATGGAGATCATGCGAGAGCTGTGACAGGATGGACAAGATGCTACTAAACAGAGATAGTTTGTGGCGAAGCCGGAAAACGGGCTTTGTTGTGTGAACGGTTGAAATGAGGTGAAACGATATGAACCAGTATAGACCTACGTTTGGAGTAGAACCTGTTGACCCGTATGAAAAAGCAAAACAGGATTTAATTACCGCCTTACAGTCCTTTAGAATGCTATCCCCTAGGCAACAGGAAATGCTGGCTAAAGAATTATTTGGAGCCGCGAATGTCGCGGCTGTTGTAGAGTTGATACAATATATGTGCTAAAGCTCCATCATAAGGGGTGAAACCAAATGGACACAATGACAACAATATCGAGCCGTATAGTTGATATTGGCTTGAGCGTGGTGAAAGAGAAGATAACTAAGAAACAAGAAGAAACTGAACTGCGGAACAGGCTTAATGACTTTTTAATCCGTCAGCACAAGTATAATCTTGTTTGCACAGTCGAGGAGGAAATTGATTTTCAAGGAGTTGCTGAATACATCTGTGGTGATTTGCTGGAAGAAGTGAAAATGCGCCTATTTGGGAATGCTATTCAACGAAGACGTGCCAGACAATCAATAATGGACAAAGCTGCTTTTTATGCCCAGGCAAAAACGCGTCTTTCAGACGAACGAGCAAGGCAATTGGCCTCGGATTCAGTTGATATTTTAAGGGCCTTCTACCGTTCAAAGATTAACCGCGAACTAAAGTTTATGGCTGCAGAGATAGAAGATACCGTTATCGATGAAATGACTACTCAGCATCAGTCCTTGGGAGAGGCTACAGCGGACCTTTCAAGGAGAATAGACGAGATGTCGCTTCTGTCGATAGATCGCAATATTCCCCTTGTTCAAGAGGGAAACTTGGATCTCGTTGAAAAGAATCTCTCAGTCTTTCTTAAAGGTATCAGTGTAGCTCATACTCTTCCTGATGACTTTAAATTTGGGCTTAATGAACGAGGAAGGTTGATAAGTATCCCTATAAGTGATGATGCGCTAAAGCGCTATCCACCCCGTTTTTCTATTTCAGCTAAAACGGCTAAATTGGGGGATAAGCTGTTAACCAGAATGGATGACTACGCTTTGTCACAATCGTATCGACACCAGATTCCTATTTCATTAGATGGTGTTACGGCGAAGAAATATCTCGGTGATGTCCTTGATCCTTCCCAAGTTGAAGCGGAGGAAATGACCGGTGCGCATGCTGTGCTATATCCTCCACAACTTCCAAAAGCATTTCCTTGTAATGTACTCATAGATGGATGTGTGGCTGTTGAATATCTGCTCTTGAGGACGAAAGAGATTTTAGATGATGGAACGGCAATCATCACAAACGATGAACAGGAGAATTTTAACTTTAAAATAAGAATATCGCTTAACCCATCATCTGACCAGCTCTTATTTACTGTTATGCCTACTAATCCAACGAATTATGAGGCTCTTCAATATCGTATTATTTTAAGAAAAGCATCCACTGCAAAGAAGATTGTTTTAAAATCTCTTGCCACAAATGAGGAGTTCCTTTCAACTGGAAAACTTGAGCCGATCGACATTGCCAGGCTTGACAGTGAAATAGAATTTCTTGATAGAATTGTAACAATCGAACAGTTTTGGGGAATTTCTATATGTATTCCTCAAGAAATAAAGCCCACGGATCATTTGCTTATTGATCGCTTGTATTCGATGGCAAAGCATGGCATATATCAAAGCAAGAGAGAATGGTTTGTTTTCAAGTTAGGAGTATCCGAGTTAACGCGAGAAGCAATTAACAATATTGAGGGCGAGAAGACATGCTCTATTGCATATACAGAAGATGTGACGGTATTGCTTTTTGACCAACCCATCAAGTTTACTTTACTGCGTAGAATTGATGGGGCAAAGATAGATAACTTGGATGCGCTAAAGAAGAAAGTTACAAGACTACAAGATGGGGAAGAGATTGAACTCAAGTATGTGTCTGCAAATCAGGGCGAAAAAATGACTTATTACGATGCTATTTATAGTGACGAAGCTGAGCAAAAACTCCTGCATTCTCATGTATTTTAGCTATTTGCCTATATCATTAGAAGTGCTTCACATTATTATGGTAATAATCAACTCCTGAGCACGGATGAGCAGAATCAGATAGCAACATATGTGAATGAGGCGTTACTTGAATTTGGTGCTGGTGTCGAGAGCGAAGATGAGTGATAAGCTACTAATCGCATATGCCTTTAAATAATTATGATCCGGGCAGTCAGTGGCCCGGATCATAATTATCCAAAAGGATTTATATCATCTTATAATATCTTAGTGCCTCGACGATTGCATTTTCCTTCTCCGGTGGACACTGAGGTTGCTTGGCGTCGTCCGACTTGGGGAGATTGTAATTGTCTCGCTCAATGATCCCATACTTGCGTTTTACCTGGGCGATATAGAGGTTGCTGACGCTCAGGCCGAAGTGCTCCTGAACATACTCCTTTATCTCCCGATAGCTGGCTTTCGTCTCCGCAGATGTAAGATCCATCTCGTCCAGGTCCAGATCGACTTCGATGTAGTGCTCGACTTTAAGTTTGGACAACAGCACGCACGTCTCAATGTGGTAGGTCCGGGGGAACATGTCCACGGCGGCGCAGTGGTCGGGGCGGAAGCCGAGCTCTGCCAGCCGCTTCAGGTCCCGGGCCAGGGTGCCGGGGTCGCAGGAGACGTATACCAGCCTCTCCGGGCCCATGGCGGCGATGGCGTGCAGGACGGCCTCGTCCATGCCCTTCCGGGGCGGGTCGGTGACGATCACGTCCGGGCGGAGGCCCTCCGCCGCCAGGGTCCGGGCGACGTCCTTCGCGTCACCGCAGAGGTATCGGGCGTTCAGAACGCCGTTTTTGCGGGCGTTGGCCCGGGCGTTTTCCACCGCGTCGGGGACGATATCGCTGCCAATGAGCCGGGAGGCGTCCCGGGCAGCGGCCAGGCCGATGGAGCCCGCGCCGCAGTAAAGGTCCAGCACGGTCCTTCCGGCGGGCTGGGCGTATGCCCGGACCAGGGCATAGAGCTTCTCCGCCTGGGCGGTGTTCACCTGAAAGAAGGTGAGGGGCGACAGGTCCAGCCGGGCTCCGCCCAGAGTCTCCTCCACGGTCGCGCTGCCCCACAGGAGCGATACCGGACCGTCCAGCACCGTGTTCCCCGGGGCCGTATTCTCGCAGACCAGCACGCCTGTCAGCTCCGGGCAGGCCCGGCGCAGGGCGTCCGCCGCGCTCCTGTCCATCGGTCCTGCCGCCACGATGCAGGCGGCGAAGTGGGAAGAGGTCTTTCGCAGATAGAGGTGCCGGACAAGGCCCTCTCCCGCCGTCTCGTCATAGGCGGGGGCGCCGGTCTGCCGCATCCACGCCAGTAGCGCCCGGGCGGCCCGGTCAAAGACCTCCGGTTGGAGCAGGCAGCGGTCTGTCTGCACCACCCGGTGGCTCCGGGGACCGTAAAAGCCGCAGACAGGCCCCGGAGCAAAGTTGTAGATGGCCTTGTTGCGGTAGCCCTCCTGGGTATCCGCGGCGATGATGCGCTCCGCCCGCAGGTCCAGGCCCCCGATGCGCCGCAGCGCCTCGTTCACCCGGTCCAGCTTGAACTGGAGCTCCAGGGCGTAGTCCATGTGCATGCAGGCGCAGCCGCCGCACCTGCCGAAGACCGGGCAGACCGGCTCCCGGCGCAGGGGAGAGGCGGTCAGCCGTTTCTCGCCCCGGCCCCAGACGGCGGTCTTTGTCACCTTGACGATGCGCACCTGCCAGCGCTCCCCCGGCAGAGCCCCGGGTACGAATACCGCCCGGCCGCTCAGCCGGCACACCCCGGCGCCCTGGGAAGTGAGGCCCGTGACCTCGCCCTCCAGGATATCATTTTTCCGCAGCTCTGTTTCCATGGGCCCATTGTAACATATCGGGCAGCATTTTGCGCTGTTTTTTGCCGTGCAACGGGAAAAAACAGAATTTTTTTGCAAAAAAGACTTGTATAATTTGAGAATAAGTGTTACAATACGCGTAACTTTTGTTACTATATTTACCGCGGAGTTACAAAAATGAGTAAATTTGAGGACAAGATGAGAAAGCTCGTGTCATGGATGCTGGCCGTGATGCTCCTTGCAGGTGCAATGGGCGTGGAGGCGTTTGCCGACGAGGAAGTCCCGCCTCCCGCGGTACAGGAGGAAGAAGAGGAAGTGGAGCCCTCCCCGGAGGCGGAGCCCTCTCCCACACCGGAGGCACCGGAGCCGGAGGCGACCGAGACGCCCGCGCCGACGCAGACGCCTGCCCCCACGCAGCCGGTCATTGCCGTGCCGCCTGCCCTGGAGGAGGAGCCTGCCGTGCCGCCCGCGCCGGTGGAGACAGAGGAGGAGCCCCAGGAGCAGTCCGGCATAGACGATCCGCTGTTCTATAAGATGGCGTATACGCCCATGACCATCGCCGCCATCCCCAGCTCCTACAAGGAGGTAACGCCCCGGACCCTGAAAAGCGGCGAGGTGCTGCACAAGGGCGTGGATGTGTCGGAGTACCAAAGCGACATCGACTGGTCCAAGGTAAAGGCCGCCGACATCGACTTTGCCATCGTGCGCGTGGCCTACCGGGGCGCGCAATACGGCACGCTGGGCAAGGACGCGAAGTATGCCCAGAACCTGAAGAACGCCAGAGCGGCTGGCATCAAGGTGGGCGCCTATTTCTTTTCCCAGGCGACGACGGTAGAGGAGGCCCGGGAGGAGGCCCGGTATCTTGTCAACATCGTGCGCAACTACAGCATCGACCTGCCGCTGGTGTTCGACTACGAGGAAGTGCCCTCGGTCAAGAGCCGCCGGCTGGTGATGGAGAAGCTGGACCGCCAGCTGAAGACCGACATCGCCAACGCCTTCTGCAGCGAGGTGGAGAAGTACGGGTACCGGAGCATGGTCTATACAAACCTCGCCATGCTGGGGGACGACCTCTATCCCGACCAGATGGGCCGCATTTGGCTGGCCCACTGGACCAAGAAGACCACATACACCGGAAGCTATGAGTATTGGCAGTTCGGCATAGGCAAGGTCAACGGTATCCCCGGGGAAGTGGACCTGGATTACTGGTACGAGACCGCCTCCGCCGCCGTGCCGCCCTCCGAGGGCCTTGTGACATCCACGCCTACGCCCAGCCCCACGCCCGACACCTCCCAGGGGACCACGTCCTTCTCCGATGTGAAGAGCAGCGACTGGTACTACGACGCGGTGCAGTGGGCAGCAGGAAAGAAGATCGTCAGCGGCCTGGGCAACGGGCAGTTCAATCCCCAGGGTACCGCCTCCCGGGCCCATGTGGTGACGATGCTCTATCGGATGAAGGGAGAGCCCAAGGTCAGCAAGTCGGCGGGCTTTACCGATCTGCGGGAGGATTACTATAAGGCGCCTGTCAACTGGGCGGCGGCCAACGGCATCGTGAAGGGGACCGGCGGCACCAACTTCTCCCCCGACGGCAAGATCACCCGGCAGGACCTGGTGACGCTGCTGTACCGCATGAATGGTTCTCCTGCGGTGTCCGGCAGCCTCGCGGGCTTCACCGACGCCGATTCCATCGACAGCTATGCGAAGGATGCCATGATCTGGGCGGTCAGCAAGGAACTTGTCAAGGGCTATTCCGATGGCAGGATCCGCCCTGCCGCTTCCGCCACCAGGGCGGAGGTATGTACGCTGCTGCAACGCCTTTCCCAGCAGGGATAAATAAGAGCGGGATGTCATGATGGCATTCCGCTCCTTTAAAAACGCAAAAAGGGCTTTATTTTTCCCGGGATTTGCGATAGAATCACAGTGTTATGACAACTTATGCTGAACGATCGAGGTGTAGTGTGTGAAGAGGAACGGTTTTTCCACCGGTTTGATGTATGTGCTTCTGGTATTTCTGGGGGTGGGACTGGGCTTTCTGATCTTTTTGAATTTCCAGGCCAATCAGCAGCAGCAGGAGAACATTGAGGCGGCCAGATTGGCCGAGATGGTCACGCCGACGCCGGAGCCCACGGTGACGCCGGTCCCCACGGCGGTGCCCGTGCGCAACGCCGAGACCGTCACGCTGGCCTTTGCCGGCGACCTGGTGGGACAGGCGGGACTGACCACGGACGCCAAGATCACCGGGGATGACGGGACGGAGACCTATGATTTTGCCCCGGAGATGGAGGGCGTCCGGAGCGCTCTGGAGAACGCGGATCTGGCGGCCTGCACCCTGGTGAGCACCCTGACCGAGAGCGGTGAGTATGACTCCTACCGCATGCCGGCGGCGGCTGCCGCGGCCATGAAGGACGTGGGCTTCGACCTGGTGAACGCCGCGACCGACCACATTCTGGACCGGGGTCTGGAGGGGCTTTCCGAGACAGTGGGCATCCTGCGCAACGCCGGACTTGGCGTGCTGGGCGCCTATGACAGCTCCGACCGCTCCCTTCTGATGGCGGACGTGAACGGCGTGAAGGTCGGCTTTCTGAGCTATACATACAGCACCGCCTCCAACACCGGCGGCGCCCAGCCTGTGTCTGTGGCGGACAGCAGCTGGTGTCTGGACCTGCTCACCACGGACTATATGACCACGATGGAGACGGTGGATTACACGAAGATCGACGCGGACATCGCCGCCATTCGGGAGGCCGGCGCGGACATCGTGGTGTGCTTTGCCTATTGGTGGAACAACACCCAATATTACACCGAGCCGAGGGACAACCAGACCGAGGTGGCGGATCATCTGCTGGAAAGCGGCGTGGATATCCTCATCGGCGGCGGCGTGAAATCGCCCCAGCCCATCGAGGTGCGCACAGTGGCCAGGCCCGACGGCAACGCCAACTGTGTGGTGTGCTACAGCCTGTCCAACCTGATGAGCTGCTTTACGGATACGTATACCAACATCTCCGCCGTGGCCCAGATCGAGATCAGCCGGGACACGGACAATGGTGACATCTGGATCAGCGGCGTCAGCGCCGAGCCCCTGTTCATGGACTACGCGGAGGGGGCCGAGGTGGGCAGCCGGTACCGGCTCCTGGATGCCCAGGCGGCTGTGGACGCCGGCCAGGCCACGGAGGCCGTCCAGACCGGGATGAACGATTTGCGCACCCTGATGGGCGACACGTATTTCCGGGAAGGCGGGATGGTGCTGGAGTTCCCGTATGGGCTGCCGGACGCGGAGATAGCCTCGGAAACCCTGAGCGAGGAAGCTGCCATGATCCTAAAAGAGGAGTAACGCGCCAACATATGTATATGCCGCGGCGAACATGCCGCACAGTGCCCGGCCCGCAAGGTGCCGGGCACATCTTATGTCCGTGCCCGCCAGCACGCCCATGGTCTGGCAGTGAACGGACAGTCCGCCCCAGCCGAGGAGCAGGGCGGTCACGGCCAGGGGGATGGGCGCGGCGGCCTGCCCCGCCATAGCGGCCACGCCGCTGCCCAGCTCCAGAAAGCCCAGGACAAGGGCGCCGGCCATGGGCGGCAGGGACAGGACCGGCTTGAGAAGGCCCAGCAGCGAACTGAACAGGACCACATAGCCGCACACGGTGGCCGTGGAGGCGAGGGCGGCGGACATGGCCCCGGTCAGGGCCCTGCCCAGAGGGACGGCCTGCGCGGGAGCGGGCTGTTTTTTCGGCATGGGGGCGTCCTCCCGGGGCCGGAACAGGACGCCCACCGTGACGGCGGCCAGCACATGGGTCAGGTATAGGAGCAGACCGGCCCGGGGACTGTGGAAGACGCCGCCCGCCGTGCCGATGATAAAGGCGGGGCCGGAGTTGTTGCAGAAGGCCAGCAGCCGTTCCGCCTCCTGCCGGCTGACACGGCCCTCCCGGCGCAGGTCCGCCGTCACCGACGCGCCCAGGGGATATCCGCCCGAGAGCCCCAGGAAGAAAGCCTGACACCCGCCGGGGGAGACCCGGAACAGCCGGCCCATGAGCCCGCCGAAGAGGTCGCCCAGAATGTCGGGGAGCCCCAGCGAGGACAGCATATTTGCCAGCACAAAAAAGGGGAACAGGGAGGGGGCCAGGGTGGCGGCGCAGATGGCCAGTCCCTGCCGGGCGCCCTCCGCGGCCAGTCCGGAGAAGACGACCAAAAGCGTGAACAGCCAGAGCACGAGCAGTACAGGAAGAGATCTTTTCATGCTCACAGTGTATGAGCCGGGTGTCCTTTTTTGAACCGGGCACGCATAAGATCTTTCGGGTGATACGCATGACGGAGAAACTGTCGCTGGCACAGAGGATGATGACGAAGCTGGATATCCCGGAGGAATCCCTGTCAGGGGCGCCGAGGATCACCATCTCGGGAGGGACCAGGGTCCTGGTGGAGGGCCACCGGGGACTGCTGGAGTATGCGCAGGACCGGATCGCGGCGGCAGGACCCGGCTGCCGGATCCTGATTAAGGGAGAGGCGCTGGGCCTTGTCACCATGGACCGGCATGAGATGGTGGTGTCGGGCCGTCTGTGGGCGGTAGAGCTGGAATGAACTGGACGCGGTACATCACGGGATGGGTCACGGTGGAGGTGACAGGCGCCGAGCCGGAGAAGCTGCTGTATGCCCTGGCGGAGCGGGGCATCGCCTTCTGGGGCGCCGCGCCGCCCAAGGATTACAGCCTGACGGTACAGGTGCCGGAGCATGCCGCCAAGCTGATCCGCCCGCTGGCGGCAGCCGTGGGCTGTGAGGGGAGCATCCGGTCCCGGCACGGGCTGCCGGCTGCCCTTCGGAAGGTCCGCCGGCGGTATATGCTCCTGGCCTGCATCGGGCTGGTGGCGGCTGTTTTGTATGTGGGCAGCGCCTTTGTCTGGCAGATCGACATCACAGGTAGCGACGCGGTCCCGGAGGGGGTCATCCGCCAGGCTCTCAGCCAGTGCGGCGTGGACATCGGCGCGTACTGGCCCGCCTTTTCCCAGGACCAGATCCGCAACAGCGTCCTGCTGCGGGTCCCCGGGCTGCGCTGGATGACCGTCACCATGCGGGGCAGCCATGCGAAGGTGATCGTGCGGGAGAAGCGGGAGCACCTGCCGCTGCTGGACCGGAAGGAGCTGGTCAAGATCGTGGCGGCCAAGGCGGGCCTGGTGGAGAAGGTGGACGCCTTCCGGGGCACGGCCCTGACGGAGGAGAACAAGGTGGTCCTGCCGGGGGAAGAGCTCATCGGCGGCTACCTCACCGGCCGGAGCGGCGTCATCGGCCCCGCCCGGGCCATCGGCGGCGTCACGGCCCGGACCTGGTATGAGCTGACGGCCAAAAGCCCGCTGGAGTCCGGCGTGAAGACGCCCACAGGGAGGAAAACGTCCCGGTGGGCGCTGATTTTGGGAAAAACACGGATAAATTTTTACAAAGGCAGTAGTATTTGTCCGGCCGGATGTGATAAAATCACAGTGGACCATACCGTCGGGCGCGACGGATGGTTTTCCCTGCCGGTCACCCTGGAGCAGACGGTATACGCGCCCTATGACGTCGCGCCGCAGCGGGATGCCGGGCTGCGGGAGGACTTGGAGGAACGGCTCATGGAGACGCTTCTCCGGCAGGTGGGGGAAGACGGCGAGGTGATCTCGTCCGCGTTCACCGGTTCGGAACGGGATGGGGCGATGGTCGTAACCCTCCGGGCGGAATGCCGGGAGCAGATCGGCCGGGAGGAGCCCCTCACCCCGGCGGACCTGGCGGACATACAAGCGAAAATACCAAAGACAGAGGTTCCATAAATGACAGAAAAGGTAATGCAGATCGACCGGATGGAGAACGTTATCAGCGTGTTCGGCTCCTTCGACCAGAATCTGCGCATCATCGAGACGGAGCTGGGGGTGTCCATCACCAACCGGGACGACCACCTGAAGATCTCCGGCGAGGCGGAGAACGTGATGCATGCGGAAAAGGCCATCGACGGGCTTTTGAGCCTGGCCGCCCGGGGAGAGGCCATCGACGCCCAGAATGTCCGGTACATCATCAAGATGGTCCTGGCCGGGCAGGAGGACAAGATCGGGGACGTGGCCCGGGGGGTCATCTGCATCACCGCCAAGGGCCGGCCCGTCAAACCCAAGACCATCGGCCAGAAGACCTATGTGGACGCCATCAAAAACAACACCGTCACCCTGGGCATCGGCCCCGCCGGCACCGGCAAGACATATCTTGCCGTGGCCTGCGCGGTGGCGGCCTTCCGGGAGAAGCGGGTCAACCGCATCGTGCTGACCCGCCCGGCGGTGGAGGCCGGGGAGCGGCTGGGTTTTCTGCCCGGAGACCTGCAGAGCAAGGTGGACCCGTACCTGCGGCCGCTGTACGACGCGCTGTTCGATATGCTGGGGGCGGAGACGTACAACAAATATCTGGAGCGGGGAGACATCGAGGTGGCGCCGCTGGCCTATATGCGGGGCCGGACCCTGGACGACAGCTTTATCATCCTGGACGAGGCCCAGAACACCAGCCGGGAGCAGATGAAGATGTTCCTGACCCGCTTGGGCTTCGGTTCCACGGCGGTCATCACCGGGGACGTGACCCAGATCGACCTGCCTGCGGACAAGGTGTCGGGGCTGAAGGAGGCCATGCGGGTGCTGGAGGGCGTGGAGGACATCGCCATCTGCCGCCTTACCGGGGCGGACGTGGTGCGCCATGTGATCGTCCAGCGCATCATCGAGGCCTATGAGAAGCACGCCAAGGACGAGCCCCAGGTGAAGACGTTCCGGCCCAAGAATAAGAATCCCGGAGGCCGCCGCTGATGGAGAAGCTGAAGCTGTCCCTGCGGTGCGAGCGGGGCGTGAAATGCCCGCCGGAGCTGCGAAAGCGCATCAGGACCGCCGCCCTGGCGGTGCTGGCGGCGGAGGCGGTGGACGGGCCCTGTGAGCTGTCGGTGCTGCTCACAGACGACGAGGGCATCCACGCCATCAACCGGGAGTTCCGGGATGTGGACAGGCCCACGGATGTGCTGAGCTTTCCCATGGGAGACACGGACCCGGCCACGGGCCGGTACCTGCTGGGGGACATGGTGCTGAACGTGGACCGGGCAAAGGCCCAGGGAGATGCGCTCGGCCACGGACCGGACCACGAGATCAGCTATCTCACCGTCCACAGCGTGCTGCACCTGCTGGGCTATGACCATGTGGACGAGGGACCGATGAAAAGACAGATGCGCGCCCGGGAAAAGGCCGTTATGGCCCAGCTGGAGCCGGATACGCGAACGGAGGATATCGAATGATCACCAAGACAGCCATGATAACCATATGCGGACGGCCCAACGTAGGCAAGTCCACCCTGACGAACGCCCTGGTGGGGGAGAAGATCGCCATCGTCTCTCCCAAGCCCCAGACTACCCGCACCCGCATCCTGGCCGTTACCAGCCGGGGGGAGACACAGTTCGTCTTTGCGGATACCCCGGGCTTCCACAGGGCCCGGACGAAGCTGGGCAGTTACATGGACGATGTGGTCCGGCAGAGCGTGGCGGATGTGGACGCGGTGGTGCTGATGGCGGATCCGGTGCCCACGGTGGGGGACATCGAGAAAAAGCTCATCGCACGTATCAGAGAAAACGGCGTGCCCGCCGTGCTGGCGATCAACAAGGCGGACACGCTCCAGGACAAGAGAGAGCTGCTGCCCGTCATCGCGGCCTACAGCGAGGCGTATGATTTCGCAGCCATCGTGCCCATCAGCGCCCAGACTGGCGACGGGGTGGAGGAGCTTTTGGACGAGCTTTCAAAATTCGCGCTGGAGGGCCCGGCGCTGTTCCCGGACGACGTGATCAGCGACCAGCCGGAAAAGCAGATCTGCGCCGAGATCGTCCGGGAGAAGCTGCTTCTGAATCTGGATCAGGAAATACCCCATGGCACCGCCGTGGTGGTGACGAAGTTTACCGAGCGGGACGACGGCAGCGACGTCATCGACCTGGACGTGACCATCTACTGCGAAAAGCAGAGCCATAAGGGCATCATCATCGGCAAAAAGGGCGCCATGCTCAAAAAGATCGGCGAGCAGGCCCGCCGGGACATCGAGGCGTTCATGGGCACGAGGGTGTTTTTGCAGACCTGGGTGAAGGTGAAGGAGAACTGGCGGGATTCGGACGCCCTGCTGCGAAATTTTGGATTCACCAACGAGTGATGAAACCGGCATTGCCGTGGCACAATAGGACCACGGGGTGATTCGGATTGCAACAGGACCTTTTGTGGGAATTGTTTAAGGATACGGGCGACCCGATGTGCTGGGTGATGTACCGGCACGCCGGGCCGCGGAGATGAGGCACGGTACATAGAATGTTTGTGACGGCGAGGGGCCTGGTGCTGCGCCAGGTCCGCTACAAGGAGGCGGACCGCATCCTGACGCTCCTGACGGCTGACCGGGGAAAGCTCACGGTGAAGGCCCGGGGAGCGCTGCGCAAGGGCAGCAGAATGGCGGCGGCCACCCAGGCGCTCTGCTATTCCGAGTTCACCCTCTTCGGCAACCGGGGCAAGTGGACGGCGGACGAGGGCTCCACCCTGGAGCAGTTCCTGGGGCTGCGGGAGGACATTTCCCAGTTGGCGCTGGGGGCGTACTTCGCCGAACTTCTGGACACGGTGTGCCAGGAGGAGCAGAGCGCGGGCCCGGCGCTCCAGCTGGCTTTGAACGCCCTGTACGCCCTGAGCCGGGGCATCTACACGCCGGAGCATGTGAAGGCGGTGTTCGAGCTCAGGCTCCTGAGTCTGGAGGGCTTTCAGCCGGAGGTGGATGTGTGCGGCGTGTGCGGCAGGACGGAGCCGGACGGGGCGATGTTCTCCCCGGCCTCCGGCATGGTCCACTGTGCCGGATGCGCCCCCGGGGCGGAGGGGGCGTCGGTGGCTCTGGATAAGGAGAGCCTGGCGGCTCTGCGCCATATCGTGACCGCCCCGGCCAGAAAGGAGTTCTCCTTCGCCCTGCAGGACGCCTCCCTGGAGCGGCTGGGCCGGGCGGCGGAGCTGTTCGTGCGGTATCAGCTGGACAGGAATTTCTATTCTTTGGATTATTGGAAGAGCGTAACATGAGCCTATATGAGAAATCTTTACAGACCATAGAGCTGCCCGCAGTGCTGGAGCTGCTGGCGGGCAAGGCCGTCTCCGACGGGGCCAAGGCCCTGGCCCGGGCGCTGCGGCCCGCGGCGGAACTGGGCCGGGTCCGGGAGCGTCAGACCGAGACCACCAGCGCCAAGACCATGATGGAGACCAAGGGCAGCCCCTCCTTCTCCGGATTGAAGGACGTACGGCCCTCCCTGGCCCGGGCGGACATGGGGGGCATGCTCAACACCCGGGAGCTTTTGGACATCGCCGGGGTGCTGTTCTGCGCCCGGGCGGTGAGTTCCTATGCCTCCGGCCGGGGGGACTGCGGGAATCTGAAGCGGCTGTTCACCGCCATCAGTCCCAACCGCTTCCTGGAGGAGAAGATCACCACCGCCATCACCGGGGAGGAGGAGATCGCCGACGGGGCCAGCCCGGAGCTGGCCGACATCCGCCGGAAGATGCGGGCGGCCAGCGCCCGGGCCCGGGAGGCCCTGCAGAAGATCATCACAGCTCCCAGCTATGCCAAGGTGCTCCAGGAGGCCATCATCACCCAGCGGGGCGGCCGGTTCGTGGTACCTGTCCGGGCGGAGAAGCGGGGGGAGCTGCCCGGCCTGGTCCATGACGTGTCCGGCAGCGGGGCGACCCTCTTCGTGGAGCCCATGGGCGTGGTAAAGGCCAACAATGAGCTGCGGGAGCTGGGGGCCCGGGAAAAGGCGGAGATCGAGCGCATTTTGATGGAGCTGAGCGCCGAGTGCGCCGCCGCCCGGAGCGGTATCGACCTGAACTATACCGTACTTACGGAGCTGGACCTGATCTTCGCCAAGGCGGAGCTGAGCTATGAACTGAACTGCGGCGAGCCCATCCTGACGGAAAAGGAGCTCATCCTGAAAAAGGCCCGGCATCCCCTGCTGCCAAAGGGCACGGCGGTGCCCATCGACGTGGCCCTGGGCGGGGAGTACGACACCATCGTCATCACCGGCCCCAACACCGGCGGCAAGACGGTGACGCTGAAGACCCTGGGGCTCATGTGCGCCATGGCGGGCTGCGGCCTGCACATCCCCGCCGGGGACGGCAGCGCCGTGCCGGTGGTGGAGAACATCCTGGCGGACATCGGCGACGAACAGTCCATCGAGCAGTCCCTGTCCACCTTCTCCAGTCACATGGTGAACATCGTGGCCATTTTGAACGAGTGCGGTCCCGGGAGCCTGGTACTGCTGGACGAGGTGGGCGCAGGCACGGACCCCACCGAGGGGGCGGCCCTGGCCATCTCCATTCTGGAATATGCCCGCCGGGCGGGGGCGCTGCTGGCTGCCACCACCCACTATGCGGAGCTGAAGGTCTATGCCACCAACACCACAGGCGTGGTGAACGCTTCCTGCGAGTTCGACGTGAACTCCCTGCGGCCCACCTACCGGCTGCTGGTGGGCATCCCCGGAAAGTCCAACGCCTTTGCCATCAGCCGGCGGCTGGGACTGCCGGAGAGCATCATCGAGGACGCCGGCCGTCGCATCGACGCCGGGACATCGGATTTTGAGAAGACCATCGAGCGGCTGGAGGCCCAGCGGCTCGCCATGGAGCAGGAGACGGAGGCTCGGGCCCGGGCCAGCCGGGCCGCCCAGGAGGACGCCGCCCGGGCGGAGAAGATGCGCCGGGAGCTGGAGGTCCGTCTGGAGAAGGCGGAACAGAAGGCGCGGCGGGACGCGGAGCGGATCATCCGGGAGGCCCGTGCCGCCGCCGACGAGGCGTACCGCCAGATCGACCGGGAGCGGGCCATGAGCCTGGAGGAGGCGGACCATCAGCGGGTGAACGAGGCCCGGGCGGAGCTTCGCCGGAAGCTGAATCTGGCGGAGGAGTCCGTCCGCAGCCGGGAGGAGATCCGCCCCGTCCGGGAGCGGAAGGCGCCGGACCGGCCCATCCGGGAGGGGGACACGGTGGAGCTTCTGTCCACAGGACGGCCCGCGGAGGTGACTGCGGTCAAGCCCAACGGCTCCCTGACCCTCCAGGCGGGCATCCTGAAGATGACGGTGTCCCAGGACGAGGTGGCGCTGCTGGACAAGCCTGTGAAGAAGGAATCCGTGTCCGCCAGCGCGGGCCGGGCCCTGCGGTCCGCCTCTGTCAGCCGGGAGCTGGACATCCGGGGCATGATGGCCGACGAGGCGGAGCTCATGGTGGAGCGGTATCTGGACGCCGCGTCCGCCGCTCGCTTGCAAACGGTGACCATTATCCACGGCAAGGGGACAGGGGCCCTGCGCAGCGCCGTACAGCAGATCCTCAAGCGCAGCCGGCAGGTGAAAAGCTTCCGGCTGGGCCGCTATGGGGAGGGGGAGACCGGCGTTACCGTTGTGGAACTGAGATAATTTTTCTTTTGCCGGGCGGGCCGAACTGTGCAAGTCTCCAAAACATTAATTCGGACTTCTAAAACAATTGCGAAATCAAGTTTTTTTTGCTAATATATAGAAAACATTCGTTTGAAAAGGATTGGTGTACTCCCATGATTAATCGTGAAGTGACCATCAACAATCAGGTCGGCCTGCATGCCAGACCCGCCACCTTCTTCATCCAGAAGGCCAATGAGTTCAAGAGCGTCATCTGGATCGAGAAGGAAGACCGCCGCGTGAACGCGAAGAGCCTTCTGGGCGTGCTCTCCCTGGGCATCGTGAAGGGCACCACCGTCAACATCATCGCCGACGGGGCCGACGAGACCGAGGCCGTGGAGACGCTCACGGACCTCATCGACAAAGAGTTTGCCGAGTAAGTTATTTTTGCAAGGGAAAAAGGGTGTGTGAAAGCACACCCTTTCTTGCTGTTTCTGAACCGGTTTGAAGCTATGGACAAGATCGCGGAACTGCGGGAAAAAGCGAATAAGCTGCCCCTGCTCCCCGGCGTTTACATCATGCAAAACGCCGCCGGGGAGGTCATCTATGTGGGCAAGGCCAAGGCCCTGAAAAATCGGGTGACCAGCTATTTCCGGGGGGAGCATCTGCCCAAGGTGGCGGCCATGGTCAGCCATGTGGACGATTTTTCCGTCATCGTGGCCGCCTCGGAGTTCGAGGCCCTGGTGCTGGAGAACAGCCTTATCAAGCGCCACAAGCCCCACTATAACATCCTGCTCCGGGACGACAAGACCTACCCGTTTCTCCGGCTGGACGAGCGGGAGGCGTATCCCGCCTTCACCATCGTGAACCGCATCGCCCAGGATGGGGCCCGGTACTTCGGCCCCTACGGGGGCCGGGGCGTGAGCCACAGCATCCTCAATACCCTGGCCAAGGCACTGAAGCTGCCGGCCTGCGGGAAGAAATTCCCCCGGGACATCGGCAGGGACCGGCCCTGCCTGAACCACCACATGGGCGTGTGCGAGGGCTGGTGCCGGGGGGAGCCGGACGGGGGGGAGTACCGCCGGCGCATCGCCCAGGCGGTGCAGATCCTCTCCGGCGGGGCGAAAGAGCTGATGGACCAGCTGGAAAAGGAGATGCTGACCGCGTCGGAGGAGCTGCGCTTTGAAAAGGCGGCGGAGCTTCGGGACCGGCTGACCGCCGTGAAGGAGCTCTCCAACCGCCAGACGGTGCTGAAGGCCGCCCGGGCGGACGTGGACGCGGTGGGCTTTCACCGCAGCGCCCGGACCAGCTTCGTGGTGCTCCACTACGCCGATGGCGACCTGGCCGGGAAAGATCTGGAGCTGATGCCGGAACCCCTGGAGGACGACGCCGCGGCTGTATCGGCCCTGGTCCGGCAATACTATACCCGCCGGGGCGCCTGGCCCCGGACGGTGCTGCTGCCGGCGGAGATCGAGGACGCCGGGCCTCTGGCGGAGTTTCTCACGGAGATGGCCGGGCACCGGGTGGAGCTGGTCATGCCCCGGCGTGGGGTGAAGCGGGAGCTTCTGGAGGCCGCTGCCCGGAACGCCCGGGAGGAGAGCACCCGGGCCGAGAGCGAGGCGGAGCGCCGCAGCAAGACCCTGGAGTGGCTGCAGAAGATGCTGGGCCTTCCTGCGCCCATCCGCCGGATGGAGTCCTTTGATATCTCTAATACCGGGGACTTTGGCATCGTGGCCTCCATGGTGGTGTTCCAGGACGGCAAGCCCGCCCGGAGCCGCTACCGGAAATTCAGGATGAAGACCGTGACCCACCAGGACGACTTTGCCAGCATGCGGGAGGCAGTGAGCCGCAGGCTCGCCCACTATAACGACGGGGATGAGAAGTTCATGCCCCTGCCGGACGTGCTGCTGATCGACGGCGGCGCGGGCCAGGTGGCCATGGCGGTGGAGGCCATGGCGGAGCAGGGCCATCCGGATATCCCGGTGTTCGGCATGGTGAAGGACGACCGGCACCGGACCCGGGCCCTGACCACCCCGGACGGCCGGGAGATCGGCATCGCCGCCAATCCCGCGGTGTTCGCCATGATCGGCTCCATCCAGGAGGAGACCCACCGGTTCGCCATCACCTACCACAAGACCCTGCGGAAGAAGGCCATCGGCTCCAAGCTGGACGCCATCCCCGGCGTGGGGGAGAAGCGCCGGGGGGCTCTTTTGAAGAGCTTCAGGAGCGTCAAGGCCGTGGCTGCCGCCACGGAGGCAGAGCTGGCCGCGGTGGTGGGAAAAAAGACGGCCAGGGCCGTATATGAGCACTTCCACGGGGAGGTAAACGACACATGAGAGTCATCACAGGCACGGCCCGGGGCCGGAAGCTGGCGGAGCCCGCCGACATGTCCGTCCGGCC
>CANRNU010000035.1 GCA_947632005.1 uncultured Oscillospiraceae bacterium
GTGCTGCAAAAGCTCTTTGCCCGCTATGGCCTGGTCATGACCTTCGAGCAGCACGCCCTGGTGGGCAGCACGGTCCGATCCTATCTGGCGTGGCTGAAGGATACGGGCCGCCTGACCGCCCGGTTTGAGGACGGGCTGCTGCTGTGGGAGCGGGCATGACCGAAGGTACAAAGCCCGTGAAGCGGCACAAACGGAAGATCCCCCTGCCGGGGCAGCGCATCATCCGCACGGTCATATCCGTGTGGCTGTGCTTTGGCGTCTACCTGCTCCGGGGCAAGCAGGGCCTGCCGATCTTCTCCGCCATCGCGGTGTTGGCGGGCATCCAGCCCTATGTGAAGAGCATGGTCCAGCTGGCAAAGGAGCGGGTCCAAAGCACCATGATCGGCGCGGCATGGGGCCTCGTCCTCATCACGCTGGAGCTGACCCTGACGGAGAACGGCGTACCGGACGATGCCGTCCACTATCTGCTGGTGGGTCTTTTCACCGGCGTGACCATCTATTCCACCGTGCTTTTGAAGGTGACCGGGATGGCGAGTCTGTCGGCGGTGGTCTTTCTGAGCATCGGCATCAACCATATCCAGGGCATCAACGCCTATGCCTACGCCTTCAACCGGCTGCTGGACACGGTCATCGGCCTGCTCATCGCGGAGGTCGTCAACCGGGTCCAGCTGCCCCGGCGGCGGAACACCGACACGCTGTTCGTATCCGGCCTGGGCCACACCATCCTCCGGGAGGACAGCACCCTCTCCCCCTACTCCCGGGTGGAGCTGAACCGGCTCATCGAGGACGGCGCCAGATTCACGCTCTCCACCCAGGAGTCCCAGGCCACCGTCCGGGAGCTCATGCAGGGGGTCACCCTGCCCTATCCCATCATCACCCTGGACGGCGCGGCCATTTACGACATGGGCAAAAAGGCGTATCTGCGCACGGTGCCCATGCCGCCGGAGAATGCCCGGCAGCTCATGGCCTGGGCCAGGGAGAACGATCTTCCCTTTTTCTACTGCATCATCCAGGATGACCTGCTGGTGGTGCGGTACGCGGAGCTGGCCAACGAGGCCATGCGGATATCCTTTGAAAAGCGCCGGCCCTCCTTTTACCGCAACTATCTGAAAAGCGCGACCGACGTATACGACAACGTGATCTACGTCTCCATCATGGACAGGGCCGAGCGCATCCGCGGGGCCCGGGAGGCGCTGCTGGCCCAGCCCTGGGCGGGGCAGTACCGGGTGGATATCCGTCCCTGCAGCTTCAGCGGCGGCTATGCGTTCCTGCGCATTTACGACGCCTCCGTCTCCCGCCAGGCCATGCTCCGGGAGCTGGAAAAGATCATGGGTACGAAAAAGACCGTGACCTTTGGCTGTACACCGGATGAATACGACGTGTTCATCCAGGACGCGGACCGGAACACCCTGGTCAAGGAGCTGCGGAAGCGGTTCGAGCCGGTGGACTTTCGCTGCTGGCGGACCATCCTGCGGCGGTGAGGCGATAATTTGAAAACGAAACGGACGCGGAATCTTCCGCGTCCGTTTTTATTGGCATTGATCCGTCCGGTCAGGCCCAGAGGTCCTCCGGGTACTTTCCTGCGGCCTTCATCTCTGCCAGGGCCGCCTGCAGGGCGGGCAGGTCGTCCCGGTAGGTGACCCCATGCCACACCTCATCCGTGGGCAGCACCTTCACCCGGTCTGTGCCGGCGGCAAGACAGGCGTTCACCACGCTGGGCAGGAAGAACTCCGCCTTGGCGGGGTTTTTGGGCATGGCATCCCGGAGGAATTTTTCCAGTTCCTCCCCGATGGCACCCAAAAATCCCTGGTGGAAGCCCCAGGTGTTCAGACTCACCGGCATATCCGGGGCCAGCGGGACCCAGGTCTGGCCCCCGTCCTCGCTGTAGGAGGGCGCATCCGCCGGGCCCTGGATGCTGGTCAGCTCCGTCACCGTGGCCAGAAAGCCATCCGCGTCCGTGGTGCAGGCTCCCCGGGCCACTGTGCCGTTTTCCGTCAGGGTGTTCTTCAGGTCATAGGCCACCAGGGCGTGGGTGTGCTCATCCGCATTCTCAGACAAAAACCCCGCCAGCGCCCGGAAGGCCCCCCGGCCGTAAAAATCGTCGGCATTGATGACCGCAAAGGGCCGGTCGATCAGCGCCCGGGCAGCGTACACCGCGTGGGCCGTGCCCCAGGGCTTGGCCCGCTCCGCCGGTACGGCAAAGCCCGCCGGCAGGTCATGCAGGTCCTGAAAGGCATAGTGCAGATCGCACCTTTTCCCGATACGGTCTCCCACCATCGCCCGGAAATCCGCCTCGATCTCCTTTTTGATGACGCATACGATCTTCTCAAAGCCTGCCTGCATCGCGTCATAGGCAGAGTAGTCCAGGATCACCTGGCCCGCCCCATCCACAGGGGTCATCTGCTTCAGACCGCCGAACCGGCTCCCCATCCCGGCGGCCATGATCACCAACATCGGTCCCATATCCCGCGCCTCCTGACAAGATCTGATGGTCACATTCTACCATGCTTTCCATCATTTGACAACGTCCCCGCACAAGAAATCCGCCTGCGGGGATATACTGAGAGGGGCGGCAGAAAAATATTAGCACTCTTCATCTTTGAGTGCTAATATTTACAATTTGTTCACATGATACACATAAATTTATTCACAAATTATGTGTATGATACAGACAAATCAAAAAGATACGGAGGTTGAACACCATGTTTGACATGATCCCTTTTGCCAGTAACCATTCCTATGCGCCCAGCAAGATCTGGGACCCGTTCCAGGAGTTTTTCGGCACGGTGGCCCACGCCGCCGCCACGGACATCCGGGAGACTGACCAGGAGTTCATCATCGAGACGGAGCTGCCCGGCTATGACAAGAACGAGCTTTCCGTCAACATGAAGGAGGGCGTGCTCACCGTCCGGGCCGAGCATGAGGCCAAGGACAGCGAGAAGTCCGACAGCGGCTATATCCGCCGGGAGCGCACCTGCTCCACCGTGGAGCGCCGGTTCGAGGTCTCCGGCGTGGACGCCGCCGCCATCCGGGCCGAGTACGTCAACGGCGTGCTGAAGCTGACCCTGCCCAAGCTGCCGGAGATCGTCCCCCAGCAGCACCAGATCCAGATCCAGTAAATCCGGTAAAATCGCACAGAAAACCAGCAGCCCCGGCTCGTCAGAGCCGGGGTTTTGCTGAATCTGCGGCCAGCTCCTTGCATAATGGAGGCAAACGTGTTAAGATACACGCCGCGTGGACAAATGACCGCAAAAGGAGGACATGCACATGGCAGAACGGAAGCGTGGGCAGTACTATCTGGTAGCAGGCGACGCGCTGCCGGAGGTGTTCATCCGGGTGACCCAGGCCCAGGAGCTTCTGGACACGGGCCGGGCCCAGACCGTGGCGGAGGCCGCCGAGCAGGTGGGCATCTCCCGGTCCGCCTATTACAAATACAAAAACGCCGTCATGCCCTTTCAGAACGTGGCCGGCGGACACATCGTCACCTTCCAGATCATGCTCCGGCACAAAATGGGCGTGCTGAGCGAGGTACTGGGCATTTTCGCCGAGACCGGCGCCAATATCCTGACCATCAACCAGGGCATCCCCACCAGCGGGGCGGCCCCGGTGACCATCACGGCGGACATGACCACCCTGGACACCTCCGCCGAGGTGCTGCTGGAGCGGGTCGGCGCGGTGGACGGCGTCATCAAGGCCGCAGTAGCGGCCGGTTAAAAAAGAGGAACGTACAGATGATAAAATATGCGATCTTGGGTTTTGGGACCGTAGGGCGCGGCGTGGCGGAGGTCATGGCCGACCAGAAGGAGAAGCTGTCCGCGGCAGCGGGCGGGGCGCTGGAGCTGGGATATATCCTGGTCCGGCGGGACATGCCCGACAGTCCCTGGAAGGACAAAATGGTCCGGGATTTTTCCGTGATAGAGAGCGACCCGGATGTGGCCGTGGTGGCCGAGGTCATCGGCGGCGTGGGCGCGGCCTATGACTACTCCCGCCGGGCGCTGATGGCGGGCAAGAGCGTGGTCTCCAGCAACAAGGAGCTGGTGGCGGCCCACGGTCTGGAGCTGGCGGCCCTGGCGAAGGAGCACGGGGTCAGCTACCTCTTTGAGGGCAGCGTGGGCGGCGGCATCCCCCTGCTGCGGCCCCTGTGCCGGTGCCTGGCGGCCAACCGCATCGACGAGGTGTACGGCATCCTGAACGGTACCACCAACTATATCCTCACGGCCATGGACGAGCAGGGCCAGGATTTTGCCGCCGCCCTCAAAAAGGCCCAGGAGCTGGGCTACGCGGAGGCGGATCCCACGGCGGACGTGGAGGGCATCGACGCCTGCCGGAAGACCACCATCCTGGCGGACCTGTCCTTCGGCCAAAATCTGGACCCGGCGGATATCCCCACCACGGGCATCACGTCCGTGGCGGCGGTGGACCTGGAACTGGCCCGGGCGCTGGGCTATGCGGTGAAGCTGCTGGGCCGGGCCAAGCGGGCGGACGGCGGGTGTCTGGCCTTTGTCCAGCCCCATCTGGTCCCCCTGAGCCACACCCTGGCCTCGGTGAACGGGGTAATGAACGCCTGCGCCATCCGGGGCAGCGCGGTGGGCGAGGTGGTCCTGTGCGGTCCCGGCGCGGGCAGCCATCCCACGGCCAGCGCCGTGGCGGCGGACATCGCGGACGCGGTCCGGCACAGGTCCGACCCGATGGTCCCGGACATGGGCAAGCCCGGCGGTACCGTAGTTCCGGAGGCGGACCTGGTCTCCCCCTGGTATGTGCGGGCGGACGCCGCGCCGGAGACGGTGGAGGCGCTGTTTTCCGGTGTGAAGCCGGTGTACAGCACCACGGGCGAGTGCGGATTCATCACCGGGCCCATGGACCGGCCTGCAGCGGAAAAGCTCCTGGCGGGGCTGGATGGCCGGGCCCTGTGGCGGGTGCTGGCATAGAATGGAGGGGCGAGAGCCCGAGCATCGTATAACAAGGAGACCTGAACCATATGCTGATCGTACAAAAATTCGGCGGTTCCTCCGTGGCCAACGCGGACCGCATCCGCAATGTGGCGGGCATCATCGCGGAGAATTACCTATACGGCCATGAGGTGGTGGTGGTCCTGTCCGCCCAGGGCGACACCACCGACGAGCTGCTGGAAAAGGCGGCGGAGCTGAATCCGTCCCCCTCCAAACGGGAGCTCGACATGCTCCTGACCACCGGAGAGCAGCAGTCCATCGCGCTGATGGCCATGTGTCTGGAGGCCATGGGCCTGCCGGTGGTGTCCCTGACAGGGTGGCAGGTGGGCATCCGCACCAACTCCGAATACAATTCCGCCCGCATCCGCCGGGTGAACACAGAGCGGCTGCGCCGGGAGCTGGACAAAAAGCGCATCGTGCTGGTGGCGGGCTTTCAGGGCGTGAATAACTTCGAGGACTACACCACCCTGGGCCGGGGCGGCAGCGATACCACCGCCGTGGCCCTGGCCGCGGCGCTCCACGCCGACCGCTGCCAGATCTATACGGACGTGGAGGGCGTATATACGGCGGACCCCCGGAAGGTGCCGGGGGCCCGGAAATTGGACGAGATCACCTACGACGAGATGCTGGAGCTTGCCAGCATGGGCGCGCAGGTGCTGATGAACCGCTCCGTACAGCTGGCCAAGCGATACGGGGTGGAGCTGGAGGTGCTCTCCTCCCTGGTGAGGGCGCCCGGTACTAAGGTGAAGGAGGTTTCCCACAACATGGAAGAGATGAAGATCACCGGCATCGCCAAGGACACCAGCGCGGCCCGGGTGACGGTCATGCAGGTGGCCGACCGGCCCGGCTCCGCCTTCCGGGTGCTGAACGCGGTGGCCCGGGCGGGCATCAATGTGGATATGATCATCCAGGCCAACGGTCGGGACGAGACCAACGACATGAGCTTCGTGGTGGCCGAGCAGGACGTGGAGGCAGCCTGTGCGGCGCTGAAGCAGCGGCAGGCGGCTATCGGCTTTCAGGATATCTCCGTGGACAAGGACATCGCCAAGATCAGCGTGGTGGGCGCGGGCATGATGAGCTCGGTGGGCATCGCCTCGCTGGTGTTCGAGGCCCTCAACGACGAGCATATCAACATCCAGATGATCAACACCAGCGAGATCAAGATATCCTGCGTCATCGACGCCGCCAGCGCCGACCGGGCCGTGGCGGCCGTCCACCGGAAGTTCTTCGAGACTTGACCGGTCCCGCTCCCGCCGCATAGGATGGGTGGGGGTGGGAACGATGGAGGATAGACCCGCCAGGACGGGACCCGCTGCCGGAGAGACGACAGAGACCTGTCGCCGGTCCATGGGACGGCTGCGGTTCCAGACGGGCCTGGCCGTGCTGTTCACGGCCATGGGAGCCATGGTGGTGCTGGTACTGCTGGACGTGCTCCTCTCCGCCCGGACAGAGGCGGAGCGGACGCTGGTCAGCAACGCCTTCGAGGCGTTCAAGCTCATCGCCGTCACGGTGCTGGGCTATATCTTCGGCTCCAACCAGACAAAGCCCGGAACGGGCGAATAGAAACAAGCCATGTGGGGCGCCCCTTGTGGGCGCCCCGTGTTTTTGTCACGCAGGATTGACAAGCTCCGCCGCCGTGGGCTAAACTGGACATGGGCGCCGCACTCCCGCAGGAACAGCCCGCAAACGCTTGGGCAGACCATTTGACCAGGAGGAGACCGTTATGAAAGGCTCAAAGACCACCCGCATTCTTTTGTCGATCGTCGCCGCTGTCCTCGCCGTCGCGGGCGTCTATCTCCTGTTCCCCGGGACGCAGGAATTCATAGGGAACGCCATCGCTTTCATCGTGTACTTGGCGATCATAGAGCTGTTCGTGTTCCTTTTTGCCTTCCTTTTTGATCACCTGAAGAGGCGCCGTGAGGGCCGCCCCTCACGAATAGAGGAGTGGGAGCAGGCGCGTAAGCAGGAAGAGCAGAAGCGAGCCCTGAAAAAGGCTTGGGAAGAGCGCCAAAAGGCAGCACGCGTACAGATCGAGCAGGAGCGAGAAGAAAAGCGGCGGGCCCAGGAAGAGCAGAAACAGGCCCAGGAGAAGCAGAGCACGCCCCAGGAGAAGCCGAAAGAAGAAGTGCAGGACCGGCAAAAGGAGCTGGAACGAATGTGTCGGGAGCAGAACGCTCTCATGCGGCCGTTCCTGCCGCCGGAGCTGGCCGGACGCATACCGGCCAAGAGCGACGTTATGATCGAAAGATGCGGTCTTCCGTGGAGCGCACCGGAAGGGGCGGGGCCTTTCCCGAAGGACGTCATTTTTTCTGAGAAGGACGGACCCTATGTCCGGTATGGATATATTGGGGAAAGGCATCTGCAGAAGTTCAGGAAAGAACGATTTGCGGAGGCGTTCCATCCGTTCATCGAGGCGTCCGCACCGGCAAATGTCGGCCACTGCGCCGAGCAGCTGTCCCATTACATACCGGCTAGGCCCGACGTTTTCACGCTTTTCAGGGACAGGCTGGAGATCGGCTGCTTCTCTAAGGATTATTCTGAATCGGCGGACTCCATTCAGGTCTACGGCGGGGAGACCTACTCCTATCATGACGGCGGCGGCGGCAGCAGCGAAGTGTGGACAGTACGGAGAGCCCCGGGTATGACGCCCCCGAAGGAGCTCCGTCACGAAGAGCGGCCCATGAGCAGGATCGCCATGCCGTCGTGCAAGGGCTACTGGCTGGAAAACGGCCGCTGTTATCTGGCCGAGCCCTGGGATATGCCCGGTGTGTTTGAGTTCTATAGCTGCGACATGTATCAGGCGTCTTACGACAGCGAGGAGAATGTCCAGCAGATCGGCACGCCCTTCGACGGGCCGGCGTACCAGACAAGCGAGAAAAAGGAGACGATATAAAATGCTTTTCATCTGTTATCCCAAGTGCACCACCTGCCAGAAGGCCCAAAAATGGCTGGACGCCCGGGGTGCCGCCTACCAGGTCCGGGACATCAAGCTGGACAATCCCACGGAGGAGGAGCTGCGGGCCTGGCATGCCAAAAGCGACCTGCCTCTGAAGCGGTTTTTCAATACCAGCGGCCTGCAATATAAGGCCCTGGGCCTGAAGGACAGGCTCCCGACCATGACGGAGGAGGAGCAGTACGCCCTTCTGGCCACCGACGGGATGCTGGTCAAGCGACCCATCCTGGTGACAGACCATGCGGTGCTGCCCGGCTTCCGGGAGGCAGACTGGGCCAAAGCGCTGGAGTGAGGTCTCCGGCCCGTCTGGCCGAAGGAACCACGGCGCCCCTTGTCCGGGCGGCAGGCAAATCGACCGCTTGGGCGTTTGCGAGAGGCAAAGGAGATCCCGAGATCCATTGGAAGCCCATGAACAGGATGGACGCTGTATACAGAATAACAGTTTCCCCTTTGCCGGGGAGATGTTAGAACGGCAGATCGGGCCTTGAAGAAAAGATACAAAAGAATCTTATAATGGTTCTCATAATTCTGCTTATGGAATGAGATTCATAGGAGATGTCTAAAGTGATTTTATATCATATGAGCCAAACGCTTATACTAGGGGAAGAAATGAAAAACGATTTTGAGAAGAAATCGGGGCTTTCACTTCCATTTGTTTACGCACTTGAAAAAGGTATTGACTTCTTTTGCAATATGCTGGTCAACGGTCAATCTCAACAGACAGTACCCGACGAATTGGTACGTTTAGACCGGGCGAAATACGAAACATATAGCATTGAAGGAGCTTTTGAATTTGTTCGCAAAACGGAATTTCCAAACTGTCTCAGTCGCTTGAAATGTAAGTATTTTTTCGACAACCTTGAAAATTATAGAATACTCTATGAGGCGGGTTGGAAACAAGAACCCGAAGAAGAAAGAGCGAAAATCCATTTATATGAAATTGAACTGGACGATGAGTGCCCTCAAAGGTGTGATATGCTTCTCTTTGATGAAGCCATTGATGCCATGTTCGAAAAACAGGATGTGGAAGCAGTCCTGTCTTGCGCCCGACGGTATTTTTCCGGGCAACAAAGTACAACGCCTGTTTGGGAAATCATGAGCGATAAACCAGCTAAAGCGGTAAAAGACATAACAGATATTTTGAGACGTATGGTAGGATAAACTCTTTAGTATGATACAAATTCCCATTTATCGTGCCGTAGGCGCACCGCTTTGAGAAGCTCCCTTGTGCAAAGGGAGCTGGCAGCGCCAGGGGTCCCCAAAAGGCACGCCTGCCTTTTGGGGATAGGAGGAGCGTGGGAGCGGGCGGATGCCGGCGGATGCGCCGGCGCAGCTTAGCGGACGCCGCGACGACGAGACTGAGGGATCGTTACCAAGCAGAGATGTTTTCCAAGGCTGGTAACAACCCCTCCGAGCGCCGCAGACGGCGCCCACCTCCCCTTACACAGGGGAGGCTCTTGGGCCAGCGGTGGCGTATTAATAAGGACGGCGGTGGGGCGGCTGCATAAGAGAAAGGCGGGATGAAATGTACAGCGAGAATCGTAGAAGCGAACCGGGAACAGATATCGAAGCGGTCATAACCAGTTATAATCAGGGCTCCATGATCTTGGAGGCCGTTCGCTCTGTATGCAGCCAGACGCTGTTGCCCAAAAGGATCATGATCGTAGATGACGGTTCGACTGACCCGCACTCCCTTGCGGTATTGAACAGCATAAAAAGCGACCCCAAGCTGCCGGTCCCGGTAACGGTCTGTTTCCAGGAAAACGGCGGCGTATCGGCCGCCAGAAATGCCGGGATCCGTAAGGCGCGTTCCCCCATGGTCCTGGTCCTTGACGGCGATGACACACTGGAAACCGGATACATTGAAAATGTAAGCAGGCTGCTTTGCGATGACCCGACAATGGTCGTCGCATCATCCTGGATGCACACGTTTGGCATCCTGGATGCGGTCGTTTGCCCGACGGGTGGGGATATCGTGCCTTTTTTATCCCACAATTGCTGCCCGGCTACTCATATCCTTCGTAAAAGCGTCTATGAACGATGTGATGGCTATGATGAGATCATGCGCGCCGGCTTTGAAGATTGGGACTTCTTTCTGTCCATGCTGGAAACTGCACCGGAGGCTCATATCGGTATCGTTGAAAGCCCATTGATCCATTATCGGACCGCCCCCGCTTCTGCAAATATAAAAAGCATGGATAAGCGGCTCGAACTTATGCGTTATATCATGGAAAAGCATCGCCAAAGTTACAGGGACCATATGATAAACGTTTTGCTGGATATGGAAGCTGTCTCCAGCGCAAGGCTTTTGGGATGGGAAAACGAAATCATGCTTTCACGTAAAAACGGCCATGCGTTAAGTGAACAGGCAGAACGTTTTATTAAAAATCCTTCCTACGGAGACGGCGGAATGGCTTCGGCAGTCCGGATCGCGACCGGCAAACCGTGATGTATGACTTTGTTCATACGCGTAATGAAATAGCGTTCCAGAATAACAACTTCCCATTTGCCGGGGAGAGATTGAATGCAGGATGAAAAGTTGAGGAAGAACGATATGACAGAAAAAGAAAAGATGCTGGCGGGGATGCTGTATGACCCGTCCGATCCGGAATTGGGCGCGCTGTTGGTGAAAGCGCGAAAACTCGCCAGACGCTATAACCAGATCGACGAGGACCAGCAAGAGCAGCGGGAAACGGTCCTCCGGGAGCTTTTGCCCAACACGCCGTTCTTGCCGAGCTTGCAGGCGCCGGTCTGGTTTGATTTTGGATGCAACACCTATTTCGGCAGGTCCAGCGGCGCGAACTTCAATTTCACCTGCCTTGACGTGTGCCCCGTCCATATCGGGGACAATGTGTTCATCGGCCCCAACGTGACGCTGGCTACGCCCATGCATCCTCTTTTGCCGGAGGAGCGAAACGTAAGGCAAAGAGCGGACGGCAGCTATTACAACCTGGAGTACGCAAAACCGATCACGATCAGGGATGACTGCTGGCTGGCGTCAAACATCGTGGTCTGTGGAGGGGTGACCATCGGAGAGGGCAGCGTGATCGGCGCGGGAAGCGTGGTCACGCGGGATATCCCGCCCCACAGCTTCGCGGCAGGCAATCCCTGCCGTGTCATCCGAACGCTGACAGGTACGGATCGAATGGAGCGATAACTTCCCATTTATCGACGAGATGAACAGGGCGGGAGCATCGTTTACGATGTTCCCGCCCTGGGGTTTATTTTGCGTCTTCCCGCGTTTGAGGCTGGGTGGGGATCAGCAAGCAATGAAAGCGAGCATAAGAGCCATCTATATAAGCTAAACAAAATTTATATATGTTAATTGCAATATATACTTGACATTCTTGTTGGCTTGATGTATATTTGTCACCAGGAGGTGGACGATGAGAAACCTAAAACTCAAATTCAGACGTATCGAGCTGGAAATGTCGCAGACGAAGCTCGCTGAGAAAGTAGGCGTCACCAGGCAGACGATAGGGTTGATCGAAGCCGGTGATTATAATCCGTCGCTTAAACTCTGTATCGCTATCTGCAAGGCGTTGGACACGACGTTGAATGACCTGTTCTGGGAGGATGGTGAAAATGAAAAACCATAAGAGCAATTTAGATGAACGGCAGGAGCAGACATTGCTGCGGATCGAACACAATGGGTGCTGGCTGGCTTTCTGGGGTTTGCTGGCGGCGATAGTCGTGCAGATCCTTTTAGACTTCGATTTCAAGGATCTTGCGGGGGAATGGATCGTTTTTATGCTGCTTTCATTGTATATAGCGGCGGGCTGCATGAAGCAGGGAATATGGGATCGCCGCCTGAGGCCCGATACGTCATCAAACATCGTTGTCTCCCTGGCAGGCGCGCTTATTGCAGGAGTACTGGGCTTCGTCCATACGGTCAAAAGATTCCCCGACAAGATATTAGGTTCCGTTGCTGCAGGGATCGTATACGCGATAGTAGTATTTGCTGCCTGTTTTGGGGGATTGCAGGTTTCTGCACAGCTGTTTAAGAGAAAACAGTCCAAGCTGGAAGAAGAACCCCCAGAGAACGAGGAAAAATGATCGTGGGGCGGTAAATAACGTTTCGCCGCTGTCCGCTGTCATCCCATCCTTGCGCTTTCATAGTTGTCGCGGTGGAGCCGCACATGATCGACGGCTCCCTTTGAGGAAAAGGAAGAAAGACCCTTGACCGATGAACGGCAGGCTATAAACAGCCTGCCGTCATCTTCAAGAGTCTTTCGACGTGGTGGAGATAAGCGGGATCGAACCGCTGACCTCTTGAATGCCATTCAAGCGCTCTCCCAGCTGAGCTATACCCCCATCTCGGAACGGGTAATATGATAACAGATTGCGGGGTGTTTGTCAATGTTTTTTTCACGGCCCGGCCATTTTTCCTACTGCTCCATATACCGGTTCATATCGTCCAGCATCCGCTCCAGCAGGTCCAGGTCCTCCGGCGAATAGTTGGCCTTGAGTTTGTCCACGCTCTCGGCGATGAACGGGTAGTCGGTGTTGTAATAGGAGAAGAACCGGTCGCCCACGGACACCATGCACTCCCGGCGGTCGGTGTCGGAGGTACTGCGCACGGCGTAGCCCTTGGAGACCAGGTTGTTGATCTTGTAGGTGGCGTTGGGCTGGGAGATGCCCAGCGTCTCGGCAAAAACACTGACGGTGGGGGAGCCCAGCAGATAGATCACGTCCGCGGCATATGCCTCCGTGGCGCTCAGGGACCCGTCCCGCTCCTTGACCCGGCTGAACAGGTCCCGGTAGTGTTTCAGCCGGACCTTCTCGTACAGTGCCTTCATCTTTTCATAGAGCATGTGTCAGCCTCCCGGTCTCCAACAGTGCCTCCAGTTTATCCCATTACCCGGGGGCTGTCAATCCTTTCCCGGGACGTTTTTGTCCGGGGACTGATGCACAGCACCGTAAAAACTGCTATAATAATATGGTAGAAACACGCTGAAAAGGAGAGGCAACAGTCATGGTAGAACTGAAATTCAACGTGAGCGACGTGGACTATGAGTCCGTCATCCAGGCTCTGGCAGGACATTTGGCGGCGCCGGTGATCATGGCGGCCCGGGCCATGCCGGACAGCGCCAAGGAGGACATGGTGGTGCGGTACATCAACGCCAACGCCCAGCAGATGGAGCGTTGGCTGGAATCCGCGCTGGCATCCAAGGGCGTGCATATGAAGATCACCGGCGCACAGGCCGCCAAACGGTCCTGAGATCCGGACCGGGCGTTTCCTGTGCGCCGGTTTTCCTGCCGTCAGATATCCTCTTCGTCCATGAGCTCTATGCCGTTTTCGGCCAGAAGCCGGGCTGTGACGCCCATGCCGGGGACGACCTTTCCGGCAAAGGAGCCGTCATAGACGGCGTGGACGCCGCAGGAGGGGCTCCGGGCCTTCAGCACGGCGTGGGTCACCCCCTGCCGTTTGCAGAAGGCCAGGGTCTTTTCCGCCCCGGCGCGAAATTCCGCCGTCACGTCGTCCCCGGCTTTGCTGTAGACCTTATCGCCCCGTATCTCGCTGGGGAGCCGGGGCGCCGGCAGGCCGGAGGCCCGCTCGGGACAGAAGACGCAGTAGTCCTTGTCCTGCAAGAACACCCGCACGGCGGCGTTGTCGTTGTTCCCGCCGTTGTATTTGCAATTGTGCCCCAGAAGGCACGCGCTGACCAAATACTTACTCATAGTTGCACAGAAGGAAGATGGGCTTGATCAGGACCACCTCGTCGTATTCCTCCTGCTCCACCTGAACGGAGGAATTGAGAGCCTTGAGGTCCTTTTTCATGAGCTCGAACGCCTCGGGGACCGTCTGGGCCCGGCCCTCCCGGATGATGCGGATCATCCGCTGGAGCACGACGGGGTGGGCGTATTGAGGCGGCACGGGGAAATCGGGGCCGACAGCGGTCTTCATGTCCTCCCGGGCCTGCTCCCACTCCCGGTCGATGGCCCGGCGGTTGTTCCGGGCGGTAGGCAGCACATGGGCGCCGGAGAAGAAGAACACGGCGGCCAGACCCAGCAGCGTCCAATAGATGCCGGTGGTGTCGTGGGTGACCAGGGTATAGACCCCATAGGCCGCGCACAGGGCGCCCGCCAGCACGATGGCCAGGGCCACCCACTTATAGGCCGGGTTGGCCTGGTCGTTGCGGCGCTTGTTTTTGGCGGCCCGGGCCAGGCGGTTGGACTTTCCGGGGTCGTTCTCCAGGCGCTTTTTGGCCTGTTCCAGCTCATTCCAGGCGCTCTGGGCCTGAGGGGTCAGCTCCTTGCGGTACCGGGCGGCCTCCCGCTTGGCCTTCTCCTGCAGCTTCCGCTCCGCCTCCTTGCTGTGCAGGGGGACGTCGGGCCGGATGCGGGCAAAGGCCTCCAGGAACATGTCCACGTCGTCCTCCACCTTGAAGTTGCACTGCTTCACCTGGCCGTTGTCGTACTCCACCACCAGGTAAGGGATGGAGGCGAATACGCCCCGACCGGTAAAGCCGCCCTTGCTCATGGCCACCCGCTTGAAGATGCGCTTGACCGACTTGATGGCGAGATAGTACCGGCGCTCAAAGTAAAAGCTGTTGAGGTAGATGGCCTCTTTGCCGATGCCGCAGGGGCCGAACCGGCGGCAGGACTTCTTCTCCGCCACGACCGTTTCCTGGGGGAGGGAGACCTTGCCGAGCTGTTTGGGTTTGAAAATCATGGAAATCGCCTCCTATATGGAAGCGGCGGAGGGGCGAGGCCCCTCCGCCAGCGGGTATGTTGGGAAAGTTACTTTGCCACAGCAGCCTTGTTCTTGTTGGCGGCATACATGAAGATACCGAAGAACGCCACAGCGGCCACGATGCCCACAGGGTAGGCGATGTTGGTGCCCAGGCCAAGGCACTCCTTGCCGGCGCAGAAGTAGGTGATGGACACCGCGCTCATGAAGGTGGCGGGGACGGCGGTGATCCAGTAGTTCTTCTTCTCCTTCACCAGGAACATGGACGCGGCCCACAGCACGATCATGGCCAGGGTCTGGTTGGTCCAGGAGAAGTAACGCCAGATGACCTGATAGCTGAACCAGCCAACGCTGTTGCCGATGCCCAGGAAGGCGCCCACGCCCAGCACGGGGATGCAGAGCTTCAGGCGGTTGGCGTAGCTGTTCTGGTCGATGTGGAACCAGTCGGCCAGCACCAGACGGGCGGAACGGAAGGCCGTGTCGCCGGAGGTGATGGGGCAGGCCACCACGCCCAGCATCGCCAGGGCGATGCCGATGCCGCCCATGGTCTTGGAGCAGACGTCGTACACAGCGGCGGGCTGGCCGGCGGCGATGACGTCGTTCAGGCCGGTGGACAGGCCGTCGGTGAGCTCGTACAGGGAGCAGCCGGCAGCGGCCCACACCAGGGCGATGACGCCCTCAGCCACCATGGCGCCGTAGAACACGAAGTGGCCCTGATGCTCGTTCTTCATGCAGCGGGCCATCAGCGGGCTCTGGGTGGCATGGAAGCCGGAAATGGCGCCGCAGGCCACGGTGATGAACATGAACGACCACACCGGGGTGCCGGCGGGATGACGGTTGGTGAAGTTGGCCCAAATCTCAGGGACCTCGTAGCCATGGGCGAAGATGCCGATGCCCACGCCCACCGCCATGATGATCAGGCAGATGCCGAACACGGGATAGATCTTGCCGATGATCTTGTCGATGGAGATGAAGGTGGCGATGAAGTAGTAGACCAGGATGATGATCAGCCAGAACATGGTGTTGGCCACGATGCCGCTGCCGCCGTTCTCGGTGATGAGCTTCACCAGGATGCCGGCGGGGCCCACGGCGAACACGGTGCCCACCATGATCAGCAGCACCACGTTGAACACGCGCATGACGTTCTTCATGACGTTGCCCAGGTAGATGCCGGTGACCTCGGAGATGGAAGCGCCGTTGTTGCGCTCGCTCATCATGCCGGAGAAGTAGTCATGCACAGCGCCGGCAAAGATGGTGCCGAAGGTGATCCACAGGAACACGATGGGTCCCCACATAGCGCCCTGCAGCGCGCCGAAGATGGGGCCGAGACCGGCGATGTTCAGCAGCTGGATCATGAACAGACGCCACTGGGGCAGGACCACATAGTCCACGCCGTCGTTGTGGGTGACGGCAGGGGTCTCACGGTCATCGGGGGCAAAGGTCTTTTCTACGATCTTGCCGTAGGTAAAGTAGCCGCCGATGAGGAGCGCGAGGCAGAGAATAAAACTGATCACTGTTAATTCCTCCTCACAAATATGTTCTTTTCGGGCCGTTCATCCCGGCCCGATCATCTGTATTATACGCCGGTCAAAATCCGTTGTCCAGCGGTCCAAGCCGTTCTGATTTAACAAAATTTTAATAAATTTTTTGTGAAAACTGACAAGAATCGTAGGAAATTGTTGGCGCTTTCTCACAATGTACGCAAGATGTAGAACGCCAGATCGCCCCTCCCCCCAGGTGTTGTCAGCGCTCCCAAAACCCCCGGCAGACAGAAGCCGCCCCCCTTGGGGATCAGCTTTGTCCCTGTGCAAAGCTGGCAAGTCGTGTATATGGGGCACCATGAAAAATGGACGATTCCGGCCAAGCCGGGATCGTCCATTTTGTTTGTCAGGACAGCAGCCTTAAGATCTCTTGACCGCACAAGAGATCATGCGGCTGCGCTCCCACGGAGCATTTCGTTAAGGGGGGCTTTGACAGAGATCACGCCCCCGGCCAACAGCCAGCCACAGGAAAAACACTTGCGCTTGACCCAGTGACGCGCTATAATGGCAGTAACGGAATAACAAAGGCGGGCCGTAAGGCGCTTGCAACACCTTGCGGCCCTATGCAGGAGAGATGACCTCCTACACAGCTTTTCAGCGCCCAAGGTCCATTATACTTTCTCCCCTTGGTTTTTACAAGGGGAAAAGGTTGGCCGGCTTTGTGTTGTGTTGTGCGCGGTGTGGGGATTTACCCTGCGCCGCCTTTGTTGTTTCGGCGGGAACGTTCGCGGGGCAGGTCTTATGGCCTGTTCCCGCGGACCAGTACCGTTGAGACAGCGCAGCATGACACCGCCGGATAGATCGTTTTCCTTTCTGACGGTGGCTGTAGATTTAAATCAGGAAAGGAAAGCAAAAGATGAAGAAAAGAATATTGGCGGCCCTCCTGGCCCTGTGTATGGTCCTGTCCCTGGGGGCAATTGCCTTCGCGGACGGGGAGGAGACCGATGATGGGTTGTCGGATGCGCAGAAAGCCCTGGCAGAAGCAAAGGCCGCCCTGGAGGAATCGCTGGCCAGGAACGGAGCAAATTCTTCTGTTGATGAAGAAGAACTGAACGACTACTCTCTCACCGAAGAAGACATGCAGGCCCTGGCGGACGCCATCGGCGGCTTTGACCGCGAGGACATCGACAATGCCTTCGAGTTCATTCGCCTGACGATGGACCGGATCTTGACGACCTATGCTGAAGCCATCGCGGATATTCTGGATGGGGGAAACGGGGGCGACGGCGCCGCTGAAGCGATCAGCGCGGATACGAACGGCTTTCTGGGGAGCGAGGCGCAGCTGGAGGTGGTCGCTGCCATCTCGGATTGGCTGGAGCAGCAGCAGATCAGCGAGAAAAGAACAGACGACTTCTTCCTGAGCCTGTTCGGCAATACGGCCATCGACGTGGAGGGGAAGTATGCGCCGTTCATGGAGGAGCTTCTCTCCGGCGGGGAGAAAAGGCCCGGAAAAACGGCGGAAGATGAGGTGACGGAGGAGGACCTCCAGGAGCTTATGACGTACATCGCCAAGTCTGTTTCCAAAGAATATCTCATTCCGAATGAGATCGCCCCGGACGATTTCGTGTGGCCTGACGATCCGACCGCTCTGGAATACTATAACGCCCTGCTCACGCAAGTTTATTTTAAGGTGGCAGTAGGTATAGACCGTGATGAACTCATTACGGAAGACATCATTCCGGCTTCGCCTGACAAGGAGATCATGGAAGCGGCGACGCATGGCATTTTAAATTGGCTCGATCAATTTGAGAGTGTTGAATCTGTATACCTCGATTATCTATTTGTGCCGCTGAGAGACTACCAATATATTCAGGACAACGTGATCTTTGCATAAGCCGGCGTTTTATTTCCCACAAGAATGGGTAAGCCATTATTCTATCACGGGGCCTGTCACCGGTAGGGTGTCCCGATCTGGATATATGATCCGACCTCAACAGGGCCGCTTATGAAGCGGCCCTGTGTCTTTTTTTCTGTGAACATAGCAGAAGCGACAGGGGCGCCAGGGGAGCCTCGCTGCCTCAATGCTGTTTCGACGCCGTCGGCGGCGCCCGTTTTTTCCACTTTCCGGACAGGAAGTAGGGACCCATGACCAGGAAGAAGGCGTAGCCCGCCAGGGCGCCGCCCAGCCAGTAACCCATCACGCCCAGGCGGAAGGTCTCCGCCAGCAACAGGCACAGGCCGATGCGCATGACCACCCCGTCCAGGATGCCAAGGACGAAATTCATGACGGGAAAACCCATGCCGTTGCACAGAGCGGTGCTGGGGCCCCGGACGGCAAAGCCGAAGAAATTCAGCACGGCGATGAGCACATAGCGGTGGCTCATGGCCAGCACAGCCGGGTCGTCGTCAAAGATGCCGAAGACCTGCTCAGGCCCGGCGGCCATGACCACGGAGAGCACGGCTGCAAAGCTCAGTCCCACCGCCATGGACGCCGCCAAGGCCTTGCTGACCCGGTCGAATTTCCGGGCGGCGAAGTTCTGGCCCACCATGGTGGCGCCGGACTGGCTCAGGGCCTGGGTGATGATACTGCAGACCGTGGAGAGCTTGCCCCCCACGCTGTTGACGGCGGAGACCGTGACGCCGAAGGCGTTGATGCGGCTGGACACGAACAGCTGGGATATGCTGATGGCGCAGGACTGGATGCTCATGGGCACCCCCAGCTTCAAAAGCTTTTTCAGGTTGTCCGGGTCCGGCCGCAGATACCTCAGGCGGAATTCAAAGCCCAGTCGGTCCCGCCGCCGCCACAGGTAGCCCACGCACAGCAGAAAGCTCACCCCCTGGGCGATTACCGTGGCCAGGGCCGCGCCGAAGGGGCCCATGCCGCCGGACACGAACACCAGGTCCAGCGCCACGTTCAGCACCGACGCGATCACGATGAACAGCATGGGTTTTTTCGACTCCCCCATGCCCCGGAGAATGGCGGCCACCATCACATAGCCCACCAGGAAGAACAGGCCCGCCGTGCAGCAGTCGGTGTACTGCCGGCAGTACGCCGCCGCCTCCGGGGGCACGTTCAGCCACACCATCACCTGCCCGGCCAGGAGCAGGCCGGCGGCGGAGATGACCAGGCTCAGGCCCAGGATGAAGGTGAACATGACCCCCACGATCTTCGACAGGCTGCCCCGGTCCCGGAGGCCCACATACTGGCTGATGAGCACCTGGCCCGCGTTGCAGAAGCCCATGCACAGGAAGGTGTAAAAGTGGATGACGTCCGCCCCCACGCCCACCGCGGACAGGCCCGCCGGCCCCACATATTGGCCCACCACCGCCATGTCCACCAGGTTGTAGGCCGTCTGCAGCAGGTTGGACAGCATAAATGGCCATGCGAATCCCAGCAGCTGCCGGGCCACAGGGCCGGAGGTATAATCCTTTATCAAAGAGTCGTCTCTCGCCATCCCGCCGGTTTCTCTTTCTGTCAGGTCTTTTCTTTATTTTACCCCTCCGCGTTGGCAGCCGCAAGGGAAATTTTACCGCCGGATACGGATGGTGACCACCATCTCCCGGTCGGTCTGCTCCCGCTCCATCCCCACATCCACGCCCCCTGCCGACAGCACGTCCACGCTCTTTTGCAGGGTGTTGAGAAAGACCCGCACATCCTTCAGCACCAGCCGGGTCCTGGTCTGGGCCGCCGGTTTTTCCAGCCGCTCCAGCAGATGGTCTATGTACATGTCCGCGGCGGGCACGGTCAGCTGGCGGTCGATGATGTGGTCCAGGGCCTGGCGGCGCAGGCTGTCGTCCGGCAGACGCAGCAGGGCCCGGCCGTGGCGCTCGGTCAGCTCCGCCGCCCGGAGTTTTTCCAGCACGTCCGGGGGCAGCCTCAACAGCCGCAGCTTGTTGGCCACCGCCGACTGGCTCTTGCCCAGCCGACGGGCGCATTCCTCCTGGCTGAGACCGAAGGTATCGATGAGCCGGGCGATGCCCTGGGCCTGCTCGATGTAGTCCAGGTCCTGCCGCTGCAGGTTCTCCACCAGGGCCAGCAGGCCGGACTCCGGCCCGTCCGCCTCCAGCACCAGACAGGGCACCCGCTCCAGCCCGGCAAGCCGCGCCGCCCGCCAGCGCCGCTCTCCGGCCACCAGCTCGTACCGGCCTTCCCGCCGGCGGACCGACAGGGGACACAGGACCCCATACAGCCGGATACTCTCCGCCAGCTCCTCCAGCGCCTGGCCGTCAAATACCTGCCGGGGCTGGAGGGGATTGGGCTCGATCTCATCCAGTCCCAGGGAGAGCACCCCCGCATCCGCCCGGCGCCGGACCTTCATCAGCATCGGCATGGTCATATCGCCTCCATTCCTCACATTATTATTAAGGATGGATATATTGTAAGGCGTCCCGCCCGCAAAAAAGGGAGAACTGTGGCCGGACAGCAAAACTGCCGCGGGCAAATGCCCGCGGCAGTCCATGTTTTGCGATGCGCTATCGCTGTCCCTTGTCGTAGGGGATGCCCTCGGCCTTGGGGGCCCGGGAGTTCTTGGAGGTGAACGCCAGCACGATGAGGGACACGATGTAGGGCATCATGTTGTAAACGGTGCTGGGGATGTTCAGGCTGTAGAGGAAGTCGAAGCCCATGTAAACGTTTGAAAGGGCCCGGAACAGGCCGAACAGCAGCGCCGCCAGGGCGATGCGGGTGGGCTTCCACTGGCCGAAGATCATCACCGCCAGGGCCAGGAAGCCGAAGCCGGCCACGCCGTTTTCAAATTTCCACTCACTCACGCCTGCCAGGATGTAGGTGATGCCGCCCAGGCCGCCGTATACGCCGGAGATCAGCACGCCGGCCCAGCGCATCTTGTGCACGTTGATGCCCACGCTGTCCGCCGCCTGGGGGTGCTCGCCGCAGGCCATCAGCCGCAGACCGAACTTGGTCTTATACAGCACCACATAGGCCACCACCAGGGCGATGATGGCCACCAGCATGAACCAGTTGAACTCGAACCCGCCGATGTTGACGAGGAACGCCTTCTTCGGCTCGATGTACTGGATGACGGAGGACACGTCGTCGGGGTTGGCGGCGGTGTTGATGGCCTTCACCAGCACGGTGGCGCCGGCGGTGCCCAGCATGTTCAGCGCCGTGCCCACGATGGTCTGGTCGGCCCTGAAGTTGATACAGGCCACGCCCAGCAATGACGCGTAGGCCATGCCGAAGACGACAGCGCCCAGTATGACGCCCAGGACCATCACCAGCGCGGAGGCGCCGGCAAAGTACCGCATCACCAGCGCGCCGCCCAGGGCGCCGATGACCATGATGCCCTCCAGGCCCAGGTTGATGACGCCGGAGT
>CANRNU010000036.1 GCA_947632005.1 uncultured Oscillospiraceae bacterium
CGTCCCGCTTTCGGCGGCCACCTGATGGCCTCCATCATCTGCCCCCGGTTCCGTCCCACCATGGCCACGGTCCGTCCCGGCGTCATGAAAAAGCGCCCCTTCGACCAGGCCAAGGCCGACGCCTGCCAGATCGTGAAGCCCGCTTTCGAGCTGAGCGAGGCCGATATGGAGACCGAGGTCACCGAGGTCGTCAAGGCCGCGAAGAAGCTGGTGGACCTGATCGGCGCGGACTTCATCGTGTCCGTGGGCCGCGGCATCAGCAAGGACGTGGAAGGCGGCATCAAGCTGGCCGAGGAGCTGGCTGAGGAGCTGGGCGGCGTTGTCGGCGGTTCCCGTGCGGTCATCGACAGCGGCTGGCTCTCCGCCGACCATCAGGTCGGTCAGACCGGCAAGACCGTGCACCCGAAGGTATATGTGGCTCTGGGCATCTCCGGCGCCATCCAGCACAAGGCTGGCATGCAGGACTCCGAGTGCATCATCGCGGTGAACAAGAACGAGTCCGCCCCCATCTTCGAGATCGCGGACTATGGCATCTGCGGCGACCTGTTCAAGGTCACCCCCATGCTCACCGAGGCCATTCGCGCCGCCAAGGCCGCGAAGTAAGCGAATCCAAAACGCAACAAAAGAGCCGTCCGCCGGACGGCTCTTTTTCTGTGTAAATGGGGATGGAATTCTCCTTGGCCCTGTGCTATACTGCGGGGGAATGTAAGGAGGGATGCGTCATGGAAGTGCGGCTCGCGCGGGCGTCGGTGAAGGACGCGGAGGCCCTGTGGAAGATGCAGGTGGCGTCCTTTGCGGCCATGCTGGAAAAATATCAGGACTATGAAACGAATCCCGCCAGCGAACCGGCGGACCGGATGGTCTGGCGGCTGGAGCAGCCGGATACATATTACTATTTCATCCTTGCGGACGGGCAGACGGTGGGCGCGATACGGGTCATCGACAAAATGGATGGGTCCCGGAAACGCATTTCCCCGCTGTTCGTGCTGCCCTCGTTCCGGGACCGGGGCATCGCCCAGGCGGCGATGGCGGAGGCGGAGCGGCTGCACGGGGACGACGGCTGGGAGCTGGACACCATCTTGCAGGAGAAGGGGAATCTCCACCTGTATGAGAAGATGGGCTACCGGCAGACAGGGGAGACGACCGTCATCAACGACAGGATGACGCTGGTATTTTATCAAAAGGACAGGGCGGAAACATGATTTACAGGAAAGCGACAGCGGCGGATATCGGGGCCGTGGCGGATATCTACGAGGCCACCCATGACCTGCGGGATAAGGGCGAGCACTACACCGGCTGGGTCCGGGGCATCTATCCCTCGGAGAAGACGGCCCGGGACGCCCTGGCCCGCGGGGATCTGTTCGTGGCGGAGGAGGACGGCGCGGTGGTGGGCACCGGCATCATCAACCAGCAGCAGGTGGATGTGTACGCCGAGGGCCAGTGGAGATACCCCGCCCCGGACCGGGAGATCATGGTCCTGCACACCCTGGTCATCCATCCGGTCCATTACGGAAAGGGCCTGGGGCCTGGGTTCGTCCGGTTTTATGAGCGGTATGCCCTGGAGCACGGCTGCCCCTATCTGCGCATCGACACCAACCAGATCAACAGCAAGGCCCGGGCCATGTACCGGAAACTGGGCTTTGCGGAGATCGGCGTCGTCCCCTGTGTGTTCAACGGCATCGAGGGGGTGCAGCTGGTGCTGCTGGAGAAAAAAGCGGAAGCTGGGGCATGAGATGAAAAAAGACAGGACTTGGGTCTCGGTGGCGATGATCCTGACGGCAGCCGCGGGCTGGGGGCTGATCGGGCTGTTTTCCCGCCCCCTGACGGCGGCGGGATTGTCCGCCCTGCAGGTGACCTTTGTGCGCAGCGTCATCGTGTTCGTGGGGATGGGCGTTTTTCTGCTGGTGAAGGACCGCTCCCTGTTCCGCATCGACCCCCGGGATATATGGATATTCCTGGGCACAGGGCTGGTGAGCATCGTGTTTTTCAACGTGTGCTACTTTACCACCATCCAGATGACCACCCTGGCGGCGGCCTCTATTTTGCTGTACACGGCCCCCTGCTTCGTGATGCTCATGTCGGCGGTGTTCTTCAAGGAGAAGATCACGGGCCAGAAGCTGGCGGCCCTGGCCCTGGCCTTCGGCGGGTGCGTGCTGGTCAGCGGCATCGGTGCCGGGGGCATCACGCCCTTCGGCCTTCTCACCGGCGTGGGCTCCGGCCTGGGCTATGCCACCTACAGCATCTTCGGCAAGGTGGCTCTGAAAAAGTATCACACCTTCACCGTCATCTTTTACACCTTTGTGGTGTCCACGGTGTGCCTGGCACCCTTCGTGCATATGGGACAGGGGGCGGCCATCGTGGCGGGCAGCGGGAAAACGGTCCTGCTGGCTCTGGGCCTGGGGCTGGTGTCCACCTTCATGCCCTATGTGTTTTATACCGGCGGGCTGGAGAATGTGGAGGCGGGCAAGGCATCGGTATTGGCCTTTGCCGAGCCCATGGTGGCTACCTTGGCGGGCATCGCGGTGTTCCATGAGCGGCTCAACGTCATGAACGCCGCCGGCATCGGGCTCATCTTTGCCGCCATCGTGCTTTTGAATGTGCCGGTGGGCAGGAAGAAGACCGCGGCGCGATAGAGCGGATGGTGTCGCGCTTTTGGAAGGCTCCCTTGTGCAAAGGGAGCTGGCTCCGGCGATAGCCGGAGACTGAGGGATTGTTACCAAGCTGGGATGTTTTCCAAGACTGGTAACAACCCCTCCCCGCCTTGCGGCGGCCCACCTCCCCTTACACAAGGGAGCCTTTCGATATGGAGCGGCTTCGCCGCGGTTGGATATGAAAATCGGCGGGACCAGGTCCCGCCGATGGAATTTTTCTGCGTGTGGTCATTCTCCGTATGGGTAGCAGTGCTCCGCCTTGGACTGGAATTCACACAGCCTCGCGATCTTCCCGGTTTCGTCAAAATCAGCGATGGTCACCCCGTCAAAAGCATCGGTCACGCCGTCATACTCACACTGGAAATACCACTCCGCCACGGCGGTGCGGTCTGTTTCCAGTACACGTTTGATCGACCACTCCAGGACACGGCCCCGGTCGTTCCAATCCCTGAACCACTGTAAAATTTGAGAGAGACCGCGGTACTCCGGACCGTAGCACTCGCTGTATACCGCGTTATCGGAAAAGGTATTTCTGACCGTCTTAATGTCCACATCTATCCACGCGCGGAAGTATCTGCGAATGATCTCTTCCATTTATATCCCTCATGAAACAGTGTCTGTGTGTATTGCCTTCAGGAGACTCACCGGGGCCCCCACACGCCACGCCAAACTGGGGCCCCCACGGGAACGTTGTTCCCGTGGGGAGAGGAAAAACAAACGGAGTATTCGAGCTTTGGCGCTGTGCGCCAAAGGGAGACCTACGAAGTTTGTTTTGACGAGGGGAAAGGAAAAACGTCCCTGGCCGACGAACGAGGACCGGCTTTGCCGGTCCTCGTCGTCTTCAGGAGCGTTTTGACGTCAGCACTTTTCCCAGATGGTGGCAACGCCCATGCCGCCGCCGATGCACAGGGTGGCCAGGCCGTACTTGGCCTCGGGCCGCTTGAGCATCTCGTGGACCAGGGTGACCACGATACGGGCACCGGAAGCGCCCACGGGATGGCCCAGGGCGATGGCGCCGCCGTTGACGTTGACCTTGCTCATGTCGAAGTGCAGCTCACGGGCCACGGCGATGGACTGAGCGGCAAAGGCCTCGTTGGCCTCGATCAGGTCCATGTCGTCGATGGTCAGGTTGGCGCGCTCCAGAGCCTGACGGGAGGCGGGCACGGGGCCCACGCCCATGATCTTCGGGTCCACGCCGCCCTGGCCGTAGCTGACCAGCTTGGCCATGGGCTTCAGGCCGTACTTCTTCACGGCCTCGCCGCTGGCGACGATGATGCAGGCGGCGCCGTCGTTGATGCCGGAGGCGGAGGCGGCGGTAACGCGCTGAACATGCTTCTTGGTGTCGGCCTCATGGACCTCGGTGGGCTCAAAGGTGTGGACGATCTCGTCCTCCACGCCCTCGGGGCCTACGGGGAAGGCGCCCCGCAGCTTGGAGATGCTCTCGGCGGTCACGCCCTTGCGGGGGAACTCGTCCACCTTGAATTCGATGGTCTCCTTCTTCATCTTCACGGGCACGGGGACGATCTCGTCGTCGAACCGGCCGGAGGCGATGGCGGCCTCAGCCTTCTGCTGGCTGGCGGCGCCGAAGGCGTCCAGCTCCTCGCGGGTGATGCCCCACACGTCGCAGATGTTCTCAGCGGTGGTGCCCATGTGGTAGTTGTTGTAAGCATCCCACAGGCCGTCCTTAATCATGGTGTCCACCAGCTTGCTGTCGCCCATGCGGGCGCCCATACGGGCGGCGGGGGCGGCGTAAGGCGCCATGGTCATGCTCTCCATGCCGCCGGCCACGATCAGGTCGGCGTCGCCGCAGTTGATGGCGCGGGCGGCCTCGATGACGCTCTTCATGCCGGAGCCGCAGACCATGCCAACGGTATAGGCGGGAACGGAGTAGGGGATGCCGGCCTTGACCTGCACCTGACGGGCAGGGTTCTGGCCCAGACCCGCGGTCAGCACGCAGCCGAACATGACCTCGTCGATGGCTTCCATGGGGACGTTGCCGCGCTTGAGCGCTTCCTTGACGGTGATGGCGCCCAGGTCAACGGCGGGAGTCTTGGACAGCGTGCCCTGGAAACTGCCAATGGCAGTACGGCAGCAGGATACCAGATAAATGTCTTTCACAGGGGGATTCCTCCTTCATAATAATTTGCAGAATAATGGCGCCCATGGGCGCCGAAAAGACGATATTGTTTATTTTTTATCAGTATCAACCATCTAAAAGTATAGTACACCCCATGGGAAAAGTCAAGTGCGGAACACAGGGTTTTTCAGGCATTCGGGCCATTTCGCCCCGGTGTCCGGGCCCGGTTGCTCTTGACAATCGGAGCCCGGACCGGTAAACTGTAAATATTAGAATAAGTTGTAAAAGGAGACCGAAAATACATGGACTATCAGGCGATGTACAAAGCGAAGCTGACCACGGCCCAGGAGGCGGTAAAGCTGGTCAAGTCCGGCGACTGGGTGGATTACTGCTGGTGCACCAACTACCCCGTGGAGCTGGACAAGGCTCTGGCTGCCCGGGCCGGCGAGCTGGAGGATGTGAAGATCCGCTGCGGCATTACCATGTGGGTGCCGGAGATCGCCAAGCCCGATGACGCCGGCGAACACTTTTCCTGGATGCCCTGGCACTGCTCCGGCATCGACCGGAAGATCATGGGCAAGGGAATGGGCTGGTTCGCCCCCATCCGGTATTCTGAGCTGCCCCGGTACTACCGTGACAATGTCCCGCCGGTGGACGTGGCGTTTTTGCAGGTCCCGCCCATGGATGAGCACGGCAACTTCTCCTTCGGCATGAACGCCTCCCACCTGTACGACATGCTGGCCCGGGCCAAGCACATCGTGGTGGAGGTCAACGAGAACATGCCCTGGGTCTACGGTCTGAATAAGACCGAGATCAACATCGGGCAGGTCACCTGCGTGGTGGAGGGCGCAAACCCGCCCATCGCAGAACTGGGCTCCGCCGCCCCCAATGAGGTGGACAAGGCCGTGGCCAACCTGATCGTGCCCCAGATCCCCAACGGCGCCTGCCTGCAGCTGGGCATCGGCGGCATGCCCAACGCCATCGGCGCCATGATCGCCGAGTCCGACCTGAAGGACCTGGGCGTGCACACCGAGATGTATGTGGACGCCTTTGTGGACATCGCCAAGGCCGGCAAAATCACCGGCAGAAACAAGACCCTGGACTATGGCCGGCAGGTCTTCGCCTTTGCTGCCGGCACCAAGAAGCTCTATGACTACATCCACCGGAATCCGGACGTGATGGGCGCGCCGGTGGACTACACCAACGACGTGCATGTCATCGCCCAGCAGGACAAATTCATGTCCATCAACAGCGCGGTGGACCTGGACCTGTTCGGCCAGGTGAACGCCGAGTCCGCGGGCATCAAGCACATCTCCGGCACCGGCGGACAGCTGGATTTTGTGCTGGGCGCCTATCTGTCCAACGGCGGCAAGAGCTTCATTTGCCTGCCCTCCACCGTCAAGGGCAAGGACGGCACCGTGAAAAGCCGCATCGTGCCCACCCTGACCCCGGGCAGCATCTGCACCGACCCCCGCAGCTGCGTGCAGTACATCGTTACCGAGTACGGCATGGTCAATCTGAAGGGCCTGTCCACCTGGGAGCGGGCGGAGGCGCTCATCTCCATCGCCCATCCTCAGTTCCGGGAGGAGCTCATCGCCGAGGCGGAAAAGATGCACATCTGGAGAAAGTCCAACAAGTAAGGAAACATATATGTGACAGCCGGCCCGGGTGCCCGGGCCGGCTGTAAGATGGAAGGATGTCGAATGATGGAAGTGGCGTGACGTATGGTCACGCCATTTCCTCTTGTGTGCCGCCGGCGGGTCTTTCCGGGGGCGTGCTTCCATTGCCCGACATGTCGGGCGGGACGCTGCCCGGGTCACCCTGGGGCATTTCCGGAGGCATGCCGCCGTTGTCCGCACCGCCCTGGGGCACTTCCGGAGGCATGCCGCCGTTGTCCGCACCGCCCTGGGGCATTTCCGGAGGCGTGCCGCCGTTGTCCATGCCGCCCTGAGGCATGTCGGGCGGTGTGCCGCTTCCCATACCGCCCATGCCGCCGGTGGTCTGGGAGCCGGTGTTGACCTGGGCGTCCTCGAAAGCGGTGACAGTCCCCGCGCCGGAGAGGTCAGCGTCCCCATCATACGCGGAGACGGTCACGGTGTATTTGCCGTCGCCGCTGACATAGACGGTTCCGTCGCCGCCTTGGATGGTGACCGGGCTGCCGTCCTCATCCACGATAGAACCCCCGTTGTGAAGGGAAGTCAGAACGCTGTCCCCGGTGACGACCCACTGGGAGTCTGCGTCGATGGTGAGCGCGGCATAGCCGTCGCCAACCCTGCCCGCGCAGCTCTCGTCCTGGACCACCGCGCCGGTGAGCGTGCTGCCCTCGGTCACATACAGGTCCAGACTGCTGATGGAGTCCCAGACCACGTCCCCGGCCATGTCCTGGCTGATGGCGGTGAAGGTGCAGTCCGCGCCGTTGCTGCCGGTCTGCCCCCAGCCTCGCTGGTTCTGGTTGCCGGTGCAGCGCAGGAAGAAGGGGCTGTCGTCGGCGTTGACGATCTGGACATCTTTCAGAATGAATGTGGATTCAGTGTTGGTGGTGTAAAACATCCCGCCGTTTTTGGCCGTCAGCGTGCCGCCGGTCATCTGGAAGGTGCTGTTGCCCACCTGGGAGTCGCCGGACATGCTCTGGTAGAGGATGACGTTCCAGGTGCAGTCGTTCTGCTGGGAGTCGGGCATAGCGCCGGTCAGGTCACAGTCATAGAGATACAGGCTGTTCAGTCCCTCGATGCAGACCGCCTCGGAGCCGTTGGCGGTGAGTTCCGCATCCTCCGCGGCGATGGTGGCCGTGCAGTAGACCGCCGGGGAGCCGACGCCGTTGGACATGTAGCTGCCCCCGCGCACCACCATGAGCCCGCCGCCCCGGTCGGAGCGGATGGCGGCGGAGGACTCGCCCTCCGTGGCGGCGATGACGTTGTCGGCGTACAGGGTGCCGCCGCCCGCCGCGTGGATGCCGCCCGAGGTGTCCTGGGCCGTGGCGATGGCGCTGTCGCTGATATGGACCACGCCGTCCCCGTAGGCGAAGACCCCCGCGCCGCCCTTGGCGTCCGTGGTGATCTGGGCGCCCGTGATGTCCGTCTCGCCGCCGGTGGCCAGGATGGCCGCGCCCACACCATAGAAACTGGCGTTGTCGCCCCCAGCGGAGTCGGCGGATGTGCGGTCTACGGTGATCTGGTCCAGGGCCACCGCGCCGTCCTCGATGAGGATGGCGTTTTCGTCTGTCCCGGCGGATGTATATCCTTCCCCGGACACAGCCGTATCCTCGCTGTAGGTCACGACCGCGTCATGCTCCGTCACGCCGGAGGAAGGGGCCGGCCCTCCCGCCGCCTGGGCCGTCACGCCTAGGCTCAGCAGCATGGCCGCCGACACGGCTATACATGAAATTCGCTTCATGACATTACCTGCCTTCCATGGAATGCCCGGAGCATAACACGGATTTTTGAACGGAATACGGCCTGTTTGTGAAGGATTTGAAAATATGCCTGCGTCCGTCATTGGTCATTTTCAAAACGCACAGCGGATGGCGCAAAGCCACCCGCTGTCGTTTGTTTCATGTCGGACGCCGGTATAATCATTATCCTGTTCCGACTCCGTAAGGTAGCTGCCGGCTGTTTACTTTGGAACATCCCGCACATAGACCCGGGATTCGCCCCCGGCCATGTCCGGCAGGAGCCTTTCAAAGCGCCAGCCGTACTTTTCATAGAGGCCCGTCTCCCCGGTGGAGATGAAGACCTGCTTCGCGCCCTCTGCCCCGGCGGTCCGGAAGGCGTGGTCCAGCAGCCGGCCCGCGTACCGGCGGCCCCGGCGGCGTGGGAAGGTGTAGACGAACCCGATCCAGGGGCCCAGGTCCGTGTCCCGCACATCGTCCGTCTCCGCCAGGGTGCAGAAGCTGACCAGTTCCCGGCCCTCGGTCAGAAGGTATACCCGGGCGGTCTTGCCGCATAGGGGCCGGAAGGCCCCGGAGCGGAGCAGCCAATAGAGAAGCTGCCCCGCGTCCCAATCACTCTTTTTGATCTCCTCCAGCCAGTGGTCCCTGTCCGGCTGGGCGTAAAACTCTCTGATCTGCATCTAGCCCTCCAAAAATCGCTCCGCCTCCCGGGCGGTGTTGGCCAGGTACCGGATGACCTCCACAGGGTACTTGCCCACGGCGGTCTCCCCGGTGACCATCACCGAGGCGGCGCCGTCCAGGACCGCGTTGAAGACGTCACTGACCTCCGCCCGGGTGGGGACGGGGCTCCGCTCCATGGAGGCCAGCATCTGGGTCACCACCATGAAGGGCCTTCCCGCCGCCCGGCACTGGGCAGCGATGCGCTTTTGCAGGGCGGGAAGCTCCCACAGGGGCAGAGCGTTGCCCAGGTCGCCCCGGGCGATGACGATCTCGTCCGCGGCGGGCAGCAGCTCGGGAAGCCTCTCCGCCCCGGCCATGTTCTCGATCTTGGCGAACAGCCGCACATGGGCGCAGCCCGCCCGGTCCAGCTCCTCCCGGACGGTCCGCAGGTCCTCCGGACAGCGGACGAAGGGCTGCATCACGCCGGTGACGCCGCAGCCCGCTGCGTCCCGCAGGTTCCGCCGGTCTGCCTCCGTCATGGGCGGGGGGAAGATATCTGCCCCCGGCAGGGCCACGCTCTTGCGGCTCTCCAGCACGCCGCCCCGAACGACCAGGGCAGTAGCGGGGCCGATGACCTTCAAGAGGAGCCTGCCGTCATCCAGAAGGAGCTCTTGACCGTGCCGCAGCCAGGGCAGGACAGATGTGGGCAGGGGGATACCGTGGGGACCCAGGGCCGCCGTGGCGCCGGGAAGAAGGGTCATGGGGGAGGCGAGAGGGCCGACCCGCAGTTCCGGGCCCTGCATGTCGATGAGCAGCTTTGGCCTCACGCCGCACCGGTCCGCCGCCGCGTGCAGCCGGCGTATCTGGTCCGCCGCGTCCCGCAGGGCCACGTGGGACAGATTCAGCCGCACACCGGTCATGCCCGCCCGAAACATGGCCTCCAGCGTCTCGGCGTCGCCGCAGGCCGGGCCAAGGGTACCGTATATGTCCATATGCCCGCCTCCTTCCGATCTCAGGATATCACAACCGGTCTGAAACCGCAAGGGCGGCGGGAATTGACGGCGGGGCGGGGATGGGGTACAATAACGCCGTATCCACAGGATATACGGCGCCTATGCGGCCGAAAAAGGGCGCTATACGGGGCGTTTCAGAAAATACGTGCCGCATCCGGCGGAATGACCCATGGGTTATGCGGCGTTATGCAAAGGCGGGCAGGGAGAAAATATGGCGAAGGAACGGGTATTTGAAGACGAAGAGCTGGAATCCCTGCGGCGGAAGTATTTCCCCCGGGTGCCGTGGACCGGGGCGGGTCCCGTCCGGCGGCGGTATCTGGCCCGGGCGGCGGAGGAAGGACAGACCGCGGAGGCGGCGCTGGCAAAGCTCGCGGAGGCCGAGGGCTTTACCGGACCGGAAGAGGAGACAGTCATCGGCAGACCGGAGACATGTCTGGCTGCGTTCCGGGCGCGGGGCGGCAGGCCGCAGATGATCTTCGGCCAGGGGACGGACGCCCTGTGGTGCGACGCGGCGGTGGGCCCGGCGGACGGGTCCGGCTGGCAGGAGCTCATCGTCCGGAGCGAGGAGGCGGAAAACCTCGTCGCGCTGGCCCACGCGGTGGGTGCGCTGCGGTTCAGAAAAGCGACATGAAAACAGGGTCTGCCCGGCGGGGCAGACCCTGTTTTTTTTATTCCTCCGGCGGCAGGTACTTGATCACGGCCTCGCCGTCGGCCACCAGCTCATCCCGCTGATTCCTGCAGAAGGTCCGCAGGCGGTAGATGCCCTTGACCGGATTCAGGACCTCTGTCACCTCTGCGGTGGCGGTGACGGTGTCCCCGATCTTCACCGGGGCCTTGAAGTCCAGGGACTGATGCAGATAGATAGTCCCGGACCCGGGGAGGAACATGCCCAGCACCGTGGAGATGAAGCCCGCCGGCAGCAGGGCGTGGGCGATGCGCTCACCGAAGGGGCCCTTGGCCGCCTCCTCCGTGTTCACGTGCAGGGGGTTGAAGTCCCCGATCACGCCGGCCATGGTATAGATGTCCGATTCGGAGACGGTCTTGCCAAAGCTGGCGGACTGGCCTGGCTGCAATCCCATATCAGCCTACCTCCGCGGCGTATTTCATGTAGTAGTTGAAATGCCGCTCCCGCTCCAGGGTGGAGCTGTCCATGTGGCCGGGGTAGACCTCATAGTCTCCGGGCAGGTCGTGCAGCCGCCGGAGACTGCTCAGCATCTGGCCCATGTCCCCGCCGGGCAGGTCCGTCCGACCGCAGGAGTCCCGGAACAGGGTGTCCCCGCAGAACAGGGCGTTCTCGCAGAGAAGGCACACCCCGCCGGGGGTGTGGCCCGGGGTCTCCATCACCCGGAAGGTGAGGCCGCCCACCTGGAAACTGTCGCCCTCCCCGTACCAGACGGAGCCCGCGGGGGGCGTGAACCGGTACTCGCCCGTCCCGGCGTCCGCCTTGTTCATGCAGACCGTGGCGCCGGTCTGCTCATGGACCGCGTCCACCGCCATGGTGTGGTCGAAATGGCCGTGGGTCAGGAAGATGTACTTGGCGGTCAGGTGGTGTTCCTCCAAGTAATCCATCACGGTGTTGGATTCGTCGCCGGGGTCGATGACGGCGCACTGGAGGGTGTCTTCATCGGTGACCACATAGCAGTTGGTCTCGATCTGGCCGACGGTGAGAGTTTTGATCAGCATGGCTTACAGCTCCTTGGTATCCAAAAGTATGGTCACGGGTCCGTCGTTCTGGCTGCGGACCTGCATGTCCGCGCCGAAGACCCCGGTCTCTACATGAAACCCCTTCTCCCGGCACAGGGAGATGACCTGTTCATAGAGAGGGATGGCCTGCTCCGGCCTGGCGGCAGCGGTAAAGCCGGGTCGGCGGCTGTGACAGTCCGCGAAGAGGGTGAACTGGCTGATGATGAGAAGATGGTTGGCCCCGGCGTCGGTGGGATTCACGTTCATTTTCCCGGCGGCGTCCTCGAAGATGCGAAGGCCGCATATCTTGTCGGCGATCTTGGCAGCCTCCGCCGGCCCGTCGTCCACATGGACCCCCAGCAGCACCAGGAAGCCCTGGCCGATCTGGCCGTGGATGGCCCCGTCGATCTCCACGGAGGCGTTTTTCACTCTGGCAACCACTGCGCGCATATTTACTGCCCTCCCCGGTTGATGTCGCGGACGCCCCGGACGGTCTGGAGTTTGTTGATGACGGTCTGCAGCTCGGAGGAGTGGCTGACCTCCAGGGTGATGATGACGGTGGACAGGCCCTTTCCCGTGTCCCGGGCGTTCAGGCTGCGGACCTTGGCGTTCAGGGAGTTGAGGATGGTGGCCACGTCCATGACCAGCCCGCCCCGCTCATCGGCGGTGATGTAGATGTCCGCGGCGTAGCTGTCGGTGATGCGGTCGGCCCAGGAGACGGTGATCCACCGGCCATTGTCCGTGTCCCGGCGGTAGTTGACGCAGTCCTTCCGGTGGATGGACACGCCGAGCCCCCGGGTGATAAAGCCCACGATGGGGTCGCCGGGCACGGGGGTGCAGCACCGGGAGAACTTGATCAGACAGTTGTCCAGCCCCTCCACCAGTACACCCTGGACGGCCCGGAGCTCCTTCTGCTGGCGGCGGTCCGCCCGCTCCTGCATCTTTTCCAGCTCTGTCTTGCGGACGGTGGTCCGGTTGCGGACGATCTCGTCCCGGATGCGGCCCACCGCGTGGGCGGCGGTCATGCCGCCGTAGCCGATGGAGGCATAGATGTCGTCCAGGTCCTGGACGGCCATGCGCTTGAGGATGTGGGGGACCATCTCGGGGTCCGTCACATCCGCCATGACCAGGCCGATGCGCCGGGCCTCCGCCTCGAACATCTCCCGGCCCTGAACGATGTTCTCCTCCCGGCGCTCCCGCTTGAACCACTGCTTGATCTTGGAGCGGGCCTCGCCGGATTTGGCGATGTTCAGCCAGTCCCGGCTGGGACCGGCGGAGGAGTGGGAGGTGATGATGGTGACGATGTCGCCGTTCTGCAGGGGATAGGCGATGGGCACGATGCGGCCATTCACCTTGGCGCCGGTCATGGAGTTGCCCACGGCGGAGTGGATGGAATAGGCAAAGTCGATGGGCGTGGCCCCGGCGGGCAGGCTCTTCACATCCCCGTTGGGGGTGAAGACGAACACCTCGTCGTCGAACAGGTCCATCTTCAGGTCATGGTACAGGTCCTGCACGTCCCCCGCGTCCTGCTGGGTCTCCAGGAGCCTTCGGATCCAGGCGAACTTCTCCTCGTCGCCCTCCTTGTGGCCGGCGGGGCCGGATTTATACTTCCAGTGGGCCGCCACGCCGTATTCCGCCGTCATGTGCATCTGCCAGGTGCGGATCTGCACCTCGAAGGGGATGCCCTCCGTGCCGATGACGGTGGTGTGCAGGCTCTGGTAGTTGTTGGGCTTGGGGGTGGAGATATAGTCCTTGAACCGGCCGGGCACCGGGCGGAACATCTCATGGATGATGCCCAGCACGTTGTAGCAGTCGGCCAGGTCGTTGACGATCACCCGGAAGGCGCACAGGTCGAAGATCTCCTCCACGCCCAGATGCTGGGCGTACATTTTGCGGTAGATGCTGTAGATGTGCTTCAGCCGGCCATAGACCTTGCAGGCGATGCCCTCCCGCTCCATGCGGGATTCGATGCGCTCCTCCATGGCCTTCTGGAATTTCTCCAGGGTCTCCCGGCGCTTGTCCAGGATGCTGGTGATCTCCCGGTAGCCCACCGGGTCCAGGTACAGCAGCGACAGGTCCTCCAGCTCGTCCTTCATCCGCTCCACGCCCAGGCGGTGGGCGATGGGGGCGTAGACCTCCATGGTCTCCCGGGACTTGCTGAGCTGCTTTTCCGGGCTCTGGTACTCCATGGTGCGCATGTTGTGCAGCCGGTCCGCCAGCTTGATGAGGATGACCCGGATGTCCTTGGCCATGGCCAGGAGCATCTTCCGGAGGTTCTCCATCTGGGCCTCCTCCAGGGTGCTGTACTGGACCCGGGTCAGCTTGGTGACGCCCTCCACGATGTCCGCCACGTCCGGACCGAACAGCTGCTCCAGCTGTTCGTGGGTCACGTCCGTGTCCTCGATGGTGTCGTGCAGCAGCGCCGCCATGACCGACTCGTCGTCCAGTCCCATCTCTGCGGTGATGGTGGCGGCGGCGACGGCATGGGTAAAGTAGGGAGAGCCGTCCTTGCGCTTTTGCCCCTCGTGGGCAGCGGCGGCAAAGTCGAAGGCCTCCCGGATCCGGGCCAGGTCCGCGTGGGGGGTGTTCTCCCGGATGACCGCGGCCAGGGCGTCAAACGCCTTATCCGGCACAAATTCTGTCATTTCAGTCTCTCTTCTCTCTTATTGAAAGCCTCTCGGGGCCTGTATCCGCAGGTGCAAAGGGGCTCAATCGAATTGCGCTCTCCAGGTGGGGGAGTTGTTCAGGTCGGTCTTTTCGTCCCAGGCGATGAGCAGTATCTCCACGTTCTCCCCGTCGGGGCGGACGGCGGCCAGACCCAGCTCCGACAGCACCCGCAGGCCCAGGGCGATCTGGGCGGGATGGAGCCGGGGCTCCATCTGCCCCAGACGGCTCAGCCGGACCCGGCAGGGACACCGGCCGGACAGGGACCGCCAGAGCACTCCCAGCCCTTTCCGGTCCAGACGGTGGTCGCCGAAGGGTCCTCCCTCCAGTATATGCCGGCAGAGCTCTTCCAGGTCCGTCCGGCGGAGGCCCTCCATCAGCAGCTGCACGCTCCGGCGGCCGCGGAATTCGCTGATCTGGGGGAAGAAGACCGCGTCGACCCGGTCGCCCGGCACGGCGGGCAGGTCCTCCGCCCGGTGGGAGAACCACACGCAGTCATACCGCTGGCCGTATTTTTCCAGCTGCAGGCGCACATGCTTGCCCCCGCCGATGCCGGCTGCGTCGGACAGCACAGCGTCGGAGATGGCAAATACGGGCCGGGGATTGCCGTTGCCGAAGGGCTCCAGGGCGTTCAGGCTCTCCACGCACTCCATGGTCAGCAGTGCCGGGGAGGAGATGGTCAGGTCCGGGGTGATGCTGGCCTCCCCCGTGGGGATGTGGCCGAGATAATATTCCTTCATGGCCTCCCGGAAGGGGCCGATGTTCTCCTTCCGGAGATTGAGGCCCGCCGCCAGGGCGTGGCCGCCGAAGGACTCCAGGTACTTCCCGCAGGCGGCCAGGGCGTCAAAGAGATTGAACCCGCCCCAGCTCCGGCAGGAGCCTTTTCCGCTGTCTCCATCCAGGGAGATCATCACGGTGGGCACCTGATACGCCTCACTCAGCCGGGAGGCCACGATGCCGATGACCCCCTGGTGCCAGCCCTCCCGGGCCAGGACGATGGGAGCCGTGACGGCCTGGCCCGCCAGCATATCCGCCACCTCGTCCCAGATCTCCGCCTCCAGCTGCTGCCGCTGCCGGTTCATATCGCACAGCTCCGCGGCCAGCCGGGCCGCCTGGACAGGGTCGCGCTCCATGACCAGCGCCGCCGCCCGGTCCACCCGTCCCAGCCGTCCCGCCGCGTTGATGCGGGGGGCCAGCGTAAAGCCCACCGCGTTGGTGCCCAGACGGGCGGTGTCCACCCCGGCGGCCTCCATCAGCGCCGCCAGTCCGGGCCGGGGCGCGGTGCGCAGCATGTGAAAGCCGGCACGGACGATGCGCCGGTTCTCTCCCAACAGGGGCATCACGTCTGCGATGGTGCCCACCGCCACGAGGTCCGCGTACCGGTCCAGGATGGCGGCGCTGTCGCCGCTGAGGGCGCAGGCCAGCTTGAAGGCCACGCCGACGCCGGCCAGGTCCCGGTCGGGACAGGCGCAGTCCGGGCGCTTGGGGTCCACCACCGCGGCGGCGACCGGCAGGACGTCCTGGCACTCGTGGTGGTCCGTGACGATCATGTCCACGCCCAGGGCCGCGGCATACTCTGTCTCCGCCACAGCGGTGATGCCGCAGTCTACGGTGACGATCAGGCTCACGCCCAGGGCCCGCAGCCGGTCGATGGCCCCGGTGTTCACACCGTAGCCCTCCTCCAGCCGGTCGGGGATGTAGCTTTCGGTTTTCAAGCCGGCGGAGCGCAGGTACTCCGTCAGCAGACAGGTGGCCGTGATGCCGTCCACGTCATAGTCTCCGTAAACAGCCACCGTCTCGCCCCGCTGGGCTGCCAGCCGGATGCGGGCCACGGCCTTTTCCATATCCGGCAGGAGCAGGGGGTCCTCCGGTACAAAGGGACCGTCGTCCAGAAATGCCCTGGCCGCCGGACCTGTTTTGATGCCCCGTGCGGCCAGGACCGCCGCCAGAAGCGGCGTGCACCCAGCCCTCAGAAGTTCCTCCGGCACAGAGACCTCCCCAGGGGCGTTCCATGTTCTTTCCTTCATTGCGTCCTTTCCACGTTGCGTCTGTCACATATATTTTAACAATTATACGCCAACAGGCGTAAGTTTGCAATCGCAATCGCCCGGTCCCGGCGTTTTTTCCAAGTTTTTTCCATGGGATCCCATCGGTCCGGTTGTATAGGCCGCCAAACTCCGGAGGAACAATACCTTTATGGGCCCGGCCCGGAAGGATCGTTTTCCGGGGGGAGGAAAGTATTAAGTTCCCTCTTGCAAGGGCTGGAGAAACGTGCTATAGTATGGTAGACATAAAATGACGGCAAAAGGAGATTTTGCTGTTATTTTGCGGATTTTAGGAGCGGCTATGGGACATAAAACGACAGCTTTGATACTGTTGTGCGTGAGTGTGCTGCTGATGGCCGCCGCGGTGGTGCTGGGGATCAATACGCTGCACGGCACCGGCGCGGAGGCGGCCAGTGAGTCCCGCCCTGTGGAGACGGCGGCGGAGAGCTCTCCTGTGCCCGCCGCCGACGCGGAGCTCACGCCCACGCCGGCGCCGACGGAGGAGCCCACCCCCACGGCGGAGCCGACGGCCACTCCGGTGCCCACCCCCACGCCGCTGGTCGGGCCGGATGTGCCGGAGCAGGACGAGCTGGTCACGTCGGAGTATTTCAACGACGCGGGATTTCTGGGCAATTCGATCCTCTCCCAGCTCTGGTATTACGACAACGGCGGCTTGGTGCCGGACGACAGGAGCCAATGGGCCTGGGGCGACGGCATCACCATCCTGGGCGCCGCGCCTTACGCGGCCCAGCTTGCCGGAAAACAGCTCGGGAAGATCTACATCGAGCTGGGTGTCAACGAACTGAATTACGACAAGGATTCCCTGCGGACGGCGTATGATACGGTCATCGACCAGCTCCAGACCGACCACCCGGATGCCATCATCTATCTGATGAGCGTCACCCCGGTCAGCAAGTGGTGCAACGACAACCGGGGCTTCAAGCAGTCCGCGGTGAAATCCTACAACGAGATGCTGCGGGATATCGCCAAGGAGCAGGGCGCGTGGTATCTGGATGTGTATTCGGCCCTGGTGGGCGAGGACGGGTTCCTGCCCTCCGATGTGACGAATGACGGCGTGCATTTCAACGGCGCCCACTGCCAGTATTGGTTCGACTACCTGCAGTCCCACTATATCCCCGACGGACACAGTCCCACGGTGCCCAGGCAGACTTCCGCGCCCGAGCCCTCCGGTGAGGAGGAGACCCCCGTTCCCGAGGCCACGGAAGCGTCCCCGGCCGCCGACGGCACGGAAGCGCCGAGCCCCACATAAGGCCACATAAGAAGAAAGAGAGGAAGATAAACGATGGAAATGGCGATGCAGACGATCAAGCGGGTGGGCGTGTGCCTTTTGACCGTCCTGATGATCCTGATCCTGGCGTCCTGCGGCAGCAAAGAGCTGGACATGGACGCGCTGGTGAACGAACTGACGGCCAGCTCTGCCTTCACCGTGGATATGAACGGGCAGGATCAGATCATGCCCGACACGGTCATTCCCCAGACTTACTTCTATGGGGCGGGAGAGGTCGTCCGGGCCGCCATGCGCTTCAACGGGGACACGGAGGAGGAGATCACCGTCTTCCAGGCGGCGGACAGCAAGGCCGCCGACCATCTGATGGAGCTGTGCCAGAACCGCATAGACCTTGAAAAGGCCGGGATGCAGAACTACTCCCCGGAGACGGTCCAGCGGCTGGAGAGCGCGATCCTGGAGAAGTACGGTGACTACGTGGTCCTGGTGGTAGCCAATGACAGCGCCGCGGCCAAGGACATTGTGGACAAATACGTGAAGTAACACGGGTGAAAAGCGGTCACAGCGGCCCCCTCGTCAGAGGGGGCTGCCGCCGCATCGGGAGAAAAAGGGGGCGGACATATGCCGGATCAATTTTCCAGAACAGAGCTGCTGCTGGGCCGGGAGGCCATGGCGCGGCTGGCAGGGGCCCGGGTGGCGGTGTTCGGCGTGGGCGGCGTAGGCGGCCACGCGGCGGAGGCCCTGGCCCGCAGTGGGGTGGGTACGCTGGACCTGGTGGATGGCGATCGGGTGAGTCTCACCAACCTGAACCGGCAGATCGTCGCCCTGCACAGCACCCTGGGGATGTACAAGGCGGAGGCGGCCCGGGCGCGGTTTCTGGACATCAATCCCGACATGACCGTGAACGCCTGGAAGCTCTTCTATGGTCCCGACACAGAGGCCCAATTCGATCTCTCCGGCTACGACTACGTGGTGGACGCCGTGGACACGCTCAGCGCCAAGATCGAACTGGTCCTCCGGGCCCAGGCGGCCGGCACGCCCATCATCAGCAGCATGGGCGCCGGCAACAAGCTGGACCCCGCCGGATTCCGGGTGGGCGACATCTACGCGACCAGCGTCTGCCCGCTGGCCCGGGCCATGCGCCATGAGCTGCGAAAGCTGGGCGTGAAGCACCTGAAGGTGGTCTGGTCTCCGGAAGAGCCCATCAAGCCGGCGGAAGCGGTGGAGGACGACCGGGACAGCCGGCGCCTGGTCCCCGGCAGCACCGCCTTCGTCCCCGCCGCGGCAGGACTTGTCCTGGCCGGGGAGGTCGTGAGGGACCTGGTTTTTTCCTCTTGACCCGGCGGGAGAAATATGCTATGCTCTAGCAGCCAAGAGAAAACTGAATATGGAGCCAAAAAAAGGAGAATTTTGCTATGACAAAGCGTATCCTCACTCTTGCATTGGCGGTCGTCATGACGGCGGCACTCTTCATCGGAGGCGGCCAGTCAGCCTTTGCCGCCAAGGGAAATGGCTCCGCAGAGGAGATCACCGTTGGTATCGCCTCAGACCTGGACAGCAGTCTTGACCCGCACGTATCTTCGTCGCTGGCAGGAACCAGAGAAGTCCTTTTCAACATCTATGAAGGGCTGTTGAAGCCCGACACACAAGGAAATCTCATCCCCGCCGTTGCCGAAGATTACACCGTCAATGACACCGCAGATGAATACACCTTCACTCTCCGTGAGGGCGTGCGGTTCCATGACGGGAGCGAGGTCACGGTAGGGGATGTTGTTTATTCCCTGACCAGGGCTGCGGGTCTGGAGACAGGCGAGCCGCTGGTGGCCACGCTGGCGGGCGTGTCCTCTGTGGAAGCCCCGAACGACAGCACCGTCGTCGTCACCCTCTCCGCCCCCGACGCGGAGTTCCCCGCCTATGTGACCGCTGCCATCATCCCGGAGGGCAGCGATCCCGCCGACGGCATCATCGGCACGGGACCGTTCCGGTATGTATCCCGTTCCCCCCAGGAGAATATCGTCATCGAGCGCTTCGACGACTACTGGGGAGAGCCGGCCAAGTGCTCCAAGGTGACCTTCAAGATCATCGACGACAGCCAGGCCATGGTCATGGGCCTGCACTCCGGCGCCATCGACCTGGCCTCCCATCTGGACGCCAGCCAGGCTGCGGAGCTGTCTGAGCTGAACGTGCTGGAGGGCAGCATGAACCTGGTCCAGGCCATGTACCTGAACAACGCCCGCCCGCCCTTTGACGACATCCGGGTCCGGCAGGCCATGTGCTATGCCATCGACAAGCATATGGTCATCGACCTGGCCTGCGACGGCCATGGCACGGCCCTGGGCAGCAGCATGTATCCTGCCTTTGGCCGGTTCTTCGACGAGAGTCTGACGGACTATTACGAGCCGGACGTGGAAAAGGCCGTGGAGCTGCTGGAGGAGGCGGGCTATTCCAGCTCGAATCCCCTGCGGTTCACCATTGCCGTGGTGGAGGCGTACACGCCCCACATGAACACGGCCCAGGCCGTGGTGGAACAGCTGCGCCAGACCGGCATGGTGGAGGCGGAGATCCTGCCCATGGAGAACGCCACCTGGTATTCCGAGGCCTATCAGGGCCGGGATTTTGACGCCACCATCACCGGGATGGACGCCGCCAATCTGACCGGCTCCGCGCTGCTGGCCCGGTTCGTCAGCGACAACTCCAAGAACTTCGTCGGCTTTGAAAACGCGGACTATGATGCGGCCTACGCCGCCGCCGTCTCCTCCACCGACGCGGAGGAGCAGGTGGAGAAGATCAAGCAGTGCGAGCGCATCCTCACGGAAAACGCCGCCAATGTCTACATTCAGGACCTGGCCGACTTCGTGGTGACCCAGACGAACATCGAGGGGTACCAGTTCTATCCCCTGTATGTCATGGATATGGCGAACGTCTGCCGCGTCGGATAAGCGTTGCGGTATGTTCTGAAAAAAACAGGAGTATTGGTCGTCACCCTGCTCCTCATATCTCTGCTGGCGTTCCT
>CANRNU010000037.1 GCA_947632005.1 uncultured Oscillospiraceae bacterium
GTTTGCATTGTTTAATTTACAAGGTACACCGTGCGCCCTGCGGGGCTCCCCGCGAGGCGCTTTGCTAATATACCATCCAAACCGGCCCTTGTCAACACTTTTTTTCGCAAATTTGAAAAATTTTTTCATGAAATTCTTACCAGTGGGAAAACTATCTGTATGTTGAACAAAAAATCAGATCATCCACAAGATGTAGACTTCCATCCGGCAGCCGATCCGCGCTACCCCATGGCTATAAGCCCTGAAAATACCGAGAAGCTGTTCCATGACTGCGAGGACTTTGAATCCCGGCGTGTCTTTGCTGGGGGGACAAATGTCCTTGTGTTCGTCTGCTGGCTGGACGGGGTGGTCTCCGGCGCGGGCGCGGCGGAGCAGGTGCTGCGCCCCCTCACCGACCCGGCCCGTTTCTCAGGTCTGAGGACGGCGGAAGAGGTGGCGGCCCGGCTCGCCGCCGGCGGCGTATACGGTCCCTCCATGAAACTGGTGCACACCATGGACGAGCTGGCGGACGCACTGGGTTACGGCCACTGTGCGCTGGTATTTGAGGACATGGCCGCCGTCTTTCAGGTCAAGACCGACCAGCACCGGTCCGTCCAGGAGCCCACGGTGGAAAAGTCCATCAAGGGCGGCAAAGACGCCTTTGTGGAGGTGCTGCGGGTGAACACAGGACTGGTCCGCTCCCGGCTGCACACGCCGAAACTGAAGCTGACCCAGACCACGGTGGGACGAAAAAGCCGCTCCCTGGCGGCGGTGATGTGGCTGGAGGGGGTGGCGGACCCGGACCTGCCCCGGCAGATGCTCCACCGTCTCTCGGCCCTGGACACGGACGGGGTCATTTTGCCGGACACCCTGGAGAGCGCCATCGTGGACAGGCCCCGCTCGCCCTTTCCCCAGCTCATCCACACCGAGCGGCCGGACAAGTTCGCCCAGCTGCTGCTGGAGGGGCGGGTGGGGGTGATCGTGGAGGGGATCCCGGTGGGCTTCGCTGCCCCGGCGTTTTTCGGGGAATTCATGAAGACCACCGAGGACGCCGCCCAGCATTTCTGGGCCGCCTCCTTCATCCGGCTCCTCCGATGGATCAGCGTCGTGCTGACGCTGCTGCTGCCGGCCTTTTACGTGGCGGTGGCCACCTATCACCCGGAGATGCTGCCCACCAAGCTGCTGCTGTCGGTCATCCAGTCGAAGCAGTCGGTCCCCTTCTCCACGGCGATGGAGGTCATGGGCCTGCTGCTGGCCTTCGAGCTCCTGCAGGAGGCGGGCCTGCGGCTGCCAAACCCGGTGGGCCAGACGGTGAGTATCATCGGCGCGCTGATCGTTGGCCAGTCGGCGGTGGAGGCCAAGGTGGTCAGTCCCATCGCGGTGATCGTGGTGGCGCTGGCGGGCATCGCGGGCTACACCATGCCCAGCCAGGACATGGGCACGGCCCTGCGCATCTTCCGGTTCGCGCTGGTGCTGGCAGCCGTCTTTGCCGGGATGTTCGGCATCATCATGGGCTCTGTGTTCCTGCTGTGGCATCTGTGTTCCATCGAGAGCTTCGGCCGGGCCTATATGACGCCCCTGACCGGCGGGGGCGGGGGCGACAGCGGCGGGACCTTCACCCGTCATCCCCCCTGGCAGGACATATACCGGGACAGGCTCATCAACGGCGGCGACATCAGGAGGCGCAAATGAGACGTGCGGCAATAATATTATATGTATCCATCTTTCTGCTGGTGCCGGCGGGCTGTGACGCCTCTCTGGAGTCGGACCGGCACGACGTGGAGCGCCTGCTGCTCATCCAGACCATGGGGCTGGACAGCGAAGACGGCCGGCTGGAGATGAGCGTATCCTCCGGCCTGGGGCCGGAGGAGCGCCCGGCCCTGGTCATGTCCACCGAGGCCTCCGGCATTGAGGACGCCATCGCCAGGCTCCAAAACTACTCCCCGGAGAACCAGCTCTTTTACGCCCATGTGCAGTATCTGCTGCTGGGGGAGGACGCGGCCCGGCAGGAGCTTGACAACATCATCCAATGGGTGGACCGGAGCCCCACCCTGCGGATGGACACGGATCTGCTGGTGGTCAGGGGGCTGGCCCGGGACGCGGTGGTGGACGCCTCGAAGCAGTCCACGGACATCACCCAGCGGCTGATGAGCCTGGACCGGCAGGCCCGGTCCCTGGGCTGGACCATGTACACCCTCCGGGAGGTAGCCGCGGCGCTGGCGGAGGGAGACGGGGCGCTGTGCCTGGCAGTGGAGACCGTCCCCACCGGCGGGAAGGTATTCACGGAAGAGATGCAGTCCGACGCGGTGGTCCCCGCCGGGTATGCCGTTCTGGGCCCGGAGGGGCTGGCCGCCTTTCTCTCCCCGGAGGCGTCGCTGGGGGCGGAACTCCTCACCGGCGATCCCGCCGGCCTTCTCATCACCGTGGAGGGCAGCACCATGGAGGTATTGGAGGGCACCGCGGAGCTCTCCGGGGAATATGCCCCGGACGGAACGCCCGCCGGCCTCTCGGTCAAATGCACCCTGCGCACCGGCGTGCTGGAAACAGCCGACGGCAGCCCACCCGACCCGGAGGCGCTGGACAGGGCACTCTCCGAGACGGCGGCCCGATGGGTATCGGAGGCCATGGAACAGGCGCGGACCAGCCGCTGCGACTATTTGGGCATGAAAAAGGCCGTTCTGACCACCGCCGCCGACCGGTCCCGGTGGGGCTCAGAATGGCCGGAGCTCTTCCCGGCGCTGCCGGTATCGGTCATGGTGGACGGTCGGGTGGACCGCAGTTATGATCTTGCAGAATAGGAGGACGGCGCCATGAACGGGGATCTCATCACGCGGAAACAGTTTGCGGCGGCGATCCTGGTGTCCCTGCTGTCGCCGCTGCTGCGGCTGCTGCCCCAGACGGCGGTGGGCTTTGCCGGGCGGGGCGCCTGGCTGAGCGCTGTGCCGGCGGCTGTGCCGCTGCTCATCCTGGGTCTCATCCTGTCCTCCTTCCAGCGGCATATGCGCCCGGGGGAGGGCATGGGCGGGCTCCTGCTGCGGTGGCTGGGGCCGGTGGCCGGGCGGCTCGTGCTCGTCTTATATGCCGGGTGGTTCCTCCTCTACGGAGGGTTCATCCTGCGCAGCGGCGCGGAGCGGCTGGTGTCCACCATCTACCCCAGCAGCGGCCAGTTCCTCTTCATTCTCGTGACCATTTTGCTGTGTCTGCTGGTGGCGCTGGGCGACCTGCGGGCGGCGGCCCGGATGGCCGTGCTCATGCGGGGCGCGCTCATCGGGGCCCTGGCGGTGGTGCTGGTCTTTTCCATCCCCAACATGGAGGCGGAAAAACTCCTGCCCATCGGCTGGCAGGACGCGGGCCCCATCGCCCTGGGGGCGCTGCCGCTGGCGTCGGTGGGGGCCGTGTCCGGGTGTTTTTCCTTCCTGTCCGGATATGTCCAGCCGCCGGAAAACCGCCGGTGGCTGCTGGGGACCATGGCGCTTCTGCTGGCCCTGGGAGGCGTCATCACCACGGCGGTGATCTGCGTGTTCGGCCCGGCCCTGGCGGGTACGCTGACCTATCCCTTTTTCATCATGATCCGCAGCATCTCCCTGTGGGACCTGGTGCCCCGGATCGAGGCGGTGGTCATCGCCGCCTGGGTGGGGGCGGATTTCATGCTGTGTTCCATGCTCCTTCGCTGCGCCCATGAGGCTCTGCGGCCGGTCTTTTCTCTGCCGTCCCCGGAGGGCCGGGCCTGGACGAGCCTGCGGGGCGGGCGGTATCTTCTCTGGCTGGAGGCAGCCGCGGTATTCGGGTGCAGCCTCCTGTTCGATCTGTCCCCCTGGGAGCTCCGCATGTGGTCTGACCGGTATATCCCCCTTTGCAGCGACTGCTTTCTGTACGGAGGATTTCTTCTGCTATGGCTGGTCACGCTCCCCAGAAGAAGAAAGAAAAACCCAGCCCCCGCCCCGTGAATGCACCTTTACAACGGCGGCTCCGCCCATTATAATAATATGTATATCTTGGCACACCGCAAGGAGGAACGGATATGTTCAAACACAAGTCCCGGCTGCGCACAGGGACGGCCCTGGTCATGGCGGCGCTTTTCCTGTTCTCTCTGCCCGCTCCGGCCCTGGCCGCGCCCGACGCGTCAAAGGCCGTTCCCTGGGAAGAGATGGAATATGAGCATTACGACCCCACCGATTTCAAGGCCCAGCTGAAAGAGATGTCGGCTGCGTCGGAGGCCGGCGACGCGGATACGGCCCTGGCGCTCTACGACGCGCTGTACAACGAATATCTGCACATCTACACCCTGGACAGTCTTTGCTTTCTCCACAACAGCTTCGATGTGACGGACGAATACTGGGCGGACGAGCTGGTCTACAGCGAGACGACCATCCAGGAGCTGGGCGACGCGCTCATGACCGCCTGCCACCAGATGGCGGAGGGACCCTGTGCGGACGCGTTTTCTGCCCATGTGGGGCAGGACGCCGCAGAGGAATTTCTTGACTATGAGCCCATGACGGCCCGGGAATTGGAACTGACAGCCCGTGAGACGGAGCTCGTCAACCAATACTCCGCGATCATGGACACCCAGGACGACGTGGTCTATACCTGCGACGGGGAGGACTGGACCCTGGAACGGCTGAGCGGGGACGACGCCGCTGCGCTCTCTCCTGACCAGTATTCCGACATCCTCTACAGCATATTTGACACCCTTGCCCAGGAAGTCGTGCCGATCTATCAGGAGCTGGTGACCATCCGGACGGAGGTCGCCCGGCTCAACGGATACGACGACTATAACCACTATGTCTACGAGGAGATATATCCCCGGTCCTATACCCCCGAGCAGGCGGATGCGCTGTTTGAGGAGATCCATGCCATCTGCCAGTCTGTGACCGGCAGCCCGGTCCCCTATTTTACCGATATCATCTCTCCCACCTACGATACCGTGGAGGAGATGCTGGACGCGCTGCGGGAGTATACCGGCCGCATCGACCCGATGTTCGAGGACACCTGGAAGTTTATGACAGAGAACCATCTGTATGACATCGCCGAGGGGAGCGGCCGGTCCGTGGGCGCCTTTACCATCGTCCTCCCGGCATACGGCTGTCCTTTCATCTACGGCGACGAGACAGGCTCCTACTATGCGCTGAGCACGCTCTTCCATGAATTTGGCCACTTCAACGCCGCATACCAGGTCCCTGCAGAAAATTTCCTTACCTGCCCGAGTTCCCTGGACCTGGCGGAGATACACTCCACCGCGATGGAGCTTCTCATCACGGAGTTCTATGACGAAATCTTTGACCAGGGCGCCGATGTCGCCCGGTTCTGCACCCTGAACGACGCGCTGGCAGGCGTTACCGACCAGGCTCTTTTTGCTGAGTTCGAGGCCCGGATCTACGAACAGCCGGAGATGACGATCGAGCAGCTGGGACAGCTGTACAATGATCTCTCCCAGGAATATGGCTATCCCGACATCGGCCGTCCGGATCAGACCTGGATCACCGTCCCGCACTTTTTTGAGTCCCCCGACTATGTCATCAGCTACGTGGCCGCGACCCTGGCCGCGCTGCAGATCTGGGCCGCCGCCCAGGAGGACTTCCAGACCGGCGTGGATATCTATATGGATATCGTGCGCCAGGGCCAGTACGACCTGGATTATTTCCAGGTCCTGGAAAGCTCCGGTCTGCAGGGCTTTGACACCGCCGGTGTGGCCACGGAGGTATGCGGGCAGGTCCTGGATGCCTTGGCGGACATGGAAAACGATATCCTGGGCGAGGATACCCAGGAGCCGGCGGTACAGGAGGAGGCCGTCCCCCTGCTGGAGGCCGCGTAGAGGGACACCAAACACACAGACAGCGCAGACGAAGTCTCGTCTGCGCTGTTTTTCTGCTTTTTCCTGCGCGCCGCTACGGCGTCTTCTGCGTCTCCTGCGCCGTCACGGCATAGTCCCGGATAAAGGCGCGGGCCTCCTCCAGAATACGCCGGCGGGACTGCAGCCGCAGCGCCACAGCCGGCTTGGCGCCGGCCTCCACCTTCACCCGGCCCTTCCAGTCCGGCTTGGCATACAGGGCGCTGATGCGGGCAAAGTCGAAGCTGGCGCCCGCAAAGGTGAAGCGTACCGCCCCGCCCTTCTGGGAGATGTCCGTCACGCCCTGAGCGGAGGCCTCGCCCCGCAGGAGCGCCACCTGGATCAGGGCGTTAACGCTGGGGGGCGGGTCCCCGAACCGGTCCACCAGCTCGTCGGTGATGTCGTCCGCCTCCGCCTCGGTGCGGATGAGGGCGATGCGGCGGTAGATATCCATCCGCCGGGCGGCGCTACGCACATAGCTCTCCGGGATGTTGGCGTTGACGGCCAGGTCCGCGGCACACTCCGCCCGGACGGGCAGGGGCTCGCCCTTTTCCTCCAGTACCGCCTCCTCCAGAAGCTTCAGGTACATGTCGTAGCCCACGTCGATCATATGGCCGGACTGCTCCGCGCCCAGCAGATTGCCCGCGCCCCGTATCTCCAGGTCCCGCATGGCGATGCGGAAGCCGGAGTTGAACTCGGCGAACTCCCGGATGGCCTCCAGGCGCTTTTCCGCGATCTCCGTGAGGACCTTGTCCTTCCGGTAGGTCAGATACGCGCAGGCCCGCCGGGCGGAACGGCCCACCCGGCCCCGGATCTGGTGCAGCTGGGCCAGGCCCATCTTGTCCGCGTCCTCGATGATGAGGGTGTTCACATTGGGGATGTCGATGCCCGTCTCAATGATGGTGGTGCATACCAGCACCTGGGTCTGTCCCTGGGTGACCTTTTCCATGACGGCGGAGAGCTCCTGCTCGTTCATCCGTCCGTGGGCCACGTCCACGGAGACCCCCGGCAGCAGCTGCATGATACGGGAAGCGGTGCGCTCGATGTTGTCGATGCGGTTGTGCAGGTAATACACCTGCCCGCCCCGGGCCACCTCCCGGCGGATGGCGTCGGTGACCACGCCCCAGTCATGCTCCATCACATAGGTCTGCACCGGCAGCCTGTCCCGGGGCGGTTCCTCCAGGGTGGACATGTCCCGGATGCCGGACAGGGCCATATTGAGGGTCCTGGGGATGGGCGTGGCGGAGAGCGTCAGCACGTCCACCTGTTTTGACAGCTCCTTGATGTGCTCTTTATGGCCCACGCCGAAACGCTGTTCCTCGTCCACCACCAGAAGACCAAGACGCTTGAATCTCACGTCCTTCTGCAGCAGCCGGTGGGTACCGATGACGATGTCGCAGGAGCCGTCCTCCATGGCCGCCAGGGTGGCCTTCGCCTGGGCCGCGGTACTGAACCGGGAGAGCATCTCGATGCGCACCGGGAAGCCGAAAAACCGGCTCACGGCGGTCTGATAATGCTGCTGCGCCAGGACCGTGGTGGGCACCAGAATGGCCGCCTGCATGCCGTCCAGCACGCACTTCATCACCGCCCGGAGCGCCACCTCTGTCTTGCCGTAGCCCACATCGCCGCACAGGAGCCTGTCCATGGGCACGGGCTTTTCCATATCCCCCTTGACCTCCTGCACGCACCGGAGCTGGTCCTCCGTCTCGGTGTACTCGAAGGATTCCTCAAACTCCCGCTGCCAGGTGCTGTCCGGGGCAAAGGCGTGGCCAGGGCTCTTCTGTCGGGCGGCATAGAGCGCGATGAGCTCTCCGGCCATCTGCTTGGCGGCGGCCTTGGCCCGGCTCCTGGCCCGGTTCCAGTCCGCTCCGCCCAGCCGGGAGAGCTTTACGGGCGTGTCCTCGCCCGCGCCGATGTATTTCGTCACCAGGTCCAGCTGGGTGGCGGGCACATAGAGGCTGTCCGTCCCGGCGTAGCATATCTTTACATAGTCCTTCTCCACCCCGTCCACGGGCATTTTGAAGATGCCGGCGAACCGGCCGATGCCGTGGGTCTCATGGACCACCAGGTCCCCCACGGATAAGTCCTCATAGGACCCCAGCCGGGCTCCGGCGGGCAGGGCCCGCCTGCGCCGGACCGTGCGCAGACCGCTCTTGGCGATCTGGGTGTCCGCCAGCACGGCCAGCTTGATCTGGGGATATTCCAGACCGGCTGGCAGACTTCCCACTGCCACGGCGCATTGGCCGGGCTCCGGGAGCTTCTCCAGGCGGGTATCGGTAAAGACCTTTCCGATGCCCTTTTCCCGCAGGATATCCGTCAGCGCACCGGCCCGGCGGGCATCCCCCGCCAGGACCACGCACCGGTAGCCTTCCCCCAGCCAGTGGCGCACATCCTCCGCCGCCTGTTGGCCGCTGCCGGCGTAAGAGGGGAGCTGCTTGGCGGACAGACCCACCGTCGTCCTGGGCGCCAGGGGATATTTTCCCACCGTAAAGGTGTCCTCCATCACCACCGGCCAGTCACCCAGCCGCTGGACCGTCATCTCCCAGCTCTCGTAAAACCGGGCGATGCGGCCCGGCAGCGTGCCGCCCTCGATGAGAAGGCGGAGGTCCTCGTTGGCCTGCTTCAGAAAGTCCCTGGCCCGCTGGGCGCATTTTCCCGGCTCCGACAGCACCATCAGCGCGTCCGGGGCGATATAGTCCAGCACCGTGGCAAATTCCGGGTAAATGATCTCCATGTACCGGTCGGCGGCGGTGAATTCCATGCGGTTTTCCAGGCTCTCGATATCCGCCGCCAGATTTTTGCGGAGCTTTTCCACGTCGAATTTCACGGCGTTCCGGTTCAGCCGCCCATAGATATCCCGCAGCTGGCCGATGAGGGCCTCCGGTCCGCCCTCCATCAGCGAGGGCAGCGTCTCCGCCGCCGGAAGGACGCGGACGCTCTTTCGCTCCTCCGTCCGCCGCTGACTGCTGGGGTCAAAGGCATGGAGCGCGTCGATCTCATCTCCCCAGAACTCCAGGCGGGCGGGCATGTCCGAACCGGTGCTCCACAGGTCCAGGATGCCGCCCCGGCGGGCAAACTGACCGGGCCCCTCCACCTGCTCAGACAGGCGATAGCCGGCCCGAAGGAGTTTCTCTGTCAGCTCCTCCGGGGCGATGCTCCCGCCGGCGCTCACGGTGAAGGCCGCCCGCTCCATAATGGCGGGCGGCACGGTGCGGGTCAAAAGTGCCGCCGCCGTCACTACCACCGCGGGAGGCGTATCGGAGCACAGGGCGTCCAGAGCCCGGAGCCGTTTTTGTTCCCCCTGTCTGGACACGCTCTCCGAGGCGTAGAAGGTGAAATCTCTTCCGGAGACCTCCACCACAGGGCCGTCCAAAAAAGCCCGCAGAGCGGCGGCCATAGCCTCAGCGGAGGCGTCATCCGGCACCACCACGCACAGGGGCCTTTCACAGCGCAGACAGAGCGCCGCCGCCAGATGTCCCCGATGGACCGGGCCCAGGCCGGATATCAGGGCAGGCAAAGCGCCCCCCTCGACGCCGTCGGGGAGGGTAGCGACAGATCTGTGTTCCAGAATGGATAAGGTCAGTGCTCTCACATTTGATACCTCATGTCCATTTTATCTTACCGCTCCTTTGCTTTCAAGTGTTTTTGGTGGAAATTTACCAGGTTCGTTTTGGTATTTTATAGTTGTATATGGTCCAAAATGGTGTTATAATAAGACGATACATAATTAATATTATTAGAACTGTTCCAAACAACGAAAAAAGGCGGACAGGATATGGACTCGTTACACGATATATGGCAGAGCGTCATGGAAAAACTCATCGCTGTGCTGACGCCAACGGCCATCAATACATGGTTTTCAGACTGCGAGCCGGTGGAGTTGGAGGAGCGGCGCCTGGTGCTGCAGACCACCTCCGATTTTAAACGCAACCTCATCCTGCATCGATTCGGTCCGATCATCCGGCAGTCCCTGAGCGACCTGTTTTCCTGCGAATTCGACCTGCTGGTGCTGACGGCGGATGAGATGGAGGATTACCACCGGGACGCGCCGGAGGATGATCTCCCGGAGGCAGCCGCGTACACCTTTGACCGGTTCATCGTGGGCCAATCCAATAAATTCGCCCATGCCGCCGCCTTTGCTGTGGCGGAAAATCCGGGAAAGATCTATAACCCCCTGTTCATCTACGGGAATTCCGGTCTTGGCAAGACGCACCTGCTGCTGGCCATCGGCCAGGCCATCCGGGTGAAGGACCCCTCCGTGAAGATCGGCTATGTAAAGGGCGACGAGTTCACCAATGACCTTGTCACCTCCCTGCAGAACGGGACCATGGAGGAATTTCGGCGGCGGTACCGGAACGCGGACCTTTTCCTGGTGGACGACATCCAGTTCATCGCCGGAAAAGAGCGGACCCAGGAGGAATTCTTCCACACGTTCAATAAAATCTATGAGAGCGGTCACCAGATCGTCATCACCTCCGACCGGCCTCCCATGGATATGGTGAAGCTGGAGGACCGGCTCCGCACCCGGTTTGAGGGCGGTCTGATGGCAGACATCCAGCCCCCCGATCTGGAGACACGCATCGCCATCATCCGCAACAAATCCGCCGGCGTCGGGCTTCTTCTCACCGACGAGACCGTGGAATACATAGCCGCGAATATCACCGCCAACATCCGCCAGATCGAGGGCGTGGTCCACCGGCTCACCGCGTACCGGGACATGCAGGACGATACCATCACCATCTCCAGCGTCAAGCGGGCCATCAAGGATGTCATCCGGGTGGGGGTATACATCCCCACGCCCGAGGCCATCATCGCCGAGACAGGCCGGTACTACGGCATCCCGGAGGAGGACATCCGGGGCCAGCGCCGCTCCAAGAATACGGCCATGGCCCGGCAGGTGGCCATGTATCTGATACGAAGTCTGACCAATCTGTCCCTGGTGGACATCGGCGAGCAGTTTGAGAACCGGAACCACTCCACGGTCCTGTCCTCCATCCGCAAGGTGGAGGACCTGATAAAAACTGACCCGGACACCGCATCCTCCATTCGGGACATCACCTCCAACCTCAACTCCAGAGGTCAGTGAAACTCTCCACATTTTTCTGTGGAACGTTCAAATGTCTTCTGTTGAAACTTCATCCTTCGCCGGTTACAAACAGGACCTGTTGAAAACCTCCCGATTTTTCCACAGCAGTTTCAACACGCCTTTTCCTTTCATTTCAATACTTTTCTTTACTTTTCCACATTTATTTTTTCTACTATTACCACTACTAAAAGATTTGCTATATTGCTTTCTTTATGGAGGAACACTATGAAATTTTCCTGTGAAAAATACCTGCTCCAAGCGGCTGTAGCCACAGCCGGCCGCTGCGCAGCTTCAAAAAGTCCCATTCCCGCTCTGGAAGGTCTGCTCATCCAGGCCGGCACCGATGTGAAAGTGACGGGCTATGACCTGAAAAAGGGCATTTACACGACCATCCAGGCAGATGTGGCGGAACCCGGCTCCATCGTGTTGGGCGCCCGTTTTTTGAATGACATCGTCCGCAGCCTGCCCGGCGGTATCGTGACGATATCCACGGAAGATGGGCTCAACACCCGCATCGTCTGCGGGGACTCCAACTTTGCCACGGTCGCCTCCGACAGCGGGGATTATCCCGAACTGCCGTCGGTGGACCGGGAGAAGAGCATTTCGGTACCCCAGAACATCCTCAGCAAAATGATCCGGCAGACGGTGTTCTCCGTCAGCGACAATGAGAGCCGGCCTATCTATACAGGCGAGCTTTTCGAGGTGAAGGGAGATCAGCTCACGATCGTGGCGGTGGACGGTTACCGGCTGGCTCTGCGCCGGGAGACAGTGGATACCGGAGATGTGGAGGACTGCTCCTTCGTGGTGCCCGGGGCGACGCTGAACGACCTGGAAAAGCTCTGCGGCGATACGGAGGAAAAGGTGGAGATCACCGTGGGCGCCAAGCACATCTCCTTCGTAGTGGGAGATACTGTGCTGGTGTCCCGGAGGCTGGAGGGGGAGTTTTTGAACTACAACCGCTCCATCCCCGCGGAGTTCTCCATTACGCTGGAAGCGGATCGGGCAGAGCTGGTGGATGCGGTGAGCCGCGTCTCCATCATCATCGACGAGCGGACAAAAAATCCCCTGCGCCTGACAGTGTCCGAAGACTGCATCACCATCAACTGCAACACCGGCGTGAGCCAAGCCAAGGACCAGTGTCCGGTGAAGGGCGGCAAGGACGCCGACCTGGAGATCGGCTTTAACAACCGCTACCTGCTGGATGCGCTGAAGGCAGCCCCGGCGGATACGCTGAAGATATGCTTCAACAATGCCTCCTCCCCCTGCGTGGTGGTCCCGGCGGACGGCGGAGACGGCTTCTCCTATATGATCCTGCCTGTCCGGCTGAAAGCAGGAGTATGAGAGTCGAGCGCATCGCCCTTTCCGGATTTCGCAACTACGACGAGGAGACAGTGACCTTTGAGCCGGCGGTGAACGTCGTCTGCGGCCCGAACGCCCAGGGAAAGACCAATCTCCTGGAGGCGGTATATCTGCTCACCGGCGCCCACAGCTTCCGCACCCGCTTCGACAGGGAGCTGATCGGCTTTGACTGTGACTGGGCCAGCATCCTGGCGGATGTGGAGTCCGGGGACAGGAGCCAGACCATCAAGCTTCTGTTTCGGCGGGGCCAGCGGCGGCAGGTCATCGTGAACGGGGCCAAAAAGACGTCCGCCTCTCTGGCGGGGCTGATGACGGCGGTGCTGTTCTCCCCGGACGACCTGTATCTCATCAAAGAGGGCGCCGCCGCCCGGCGGCGGCTCATGGACAGCGCCATCTGCCAGCTTCGGCCCGGCTATGCCTCCCTGCTGGCGGACTATAACAAGCTATACGAGAACAAGACGCGCATACTGAAGGATTGGCGGGAAAAGCCAAGCCTTTTGACGGCCCTGGACGAATTTTCCGATGGCCTTGCCCGCTGCTCGGCCCGGATGATCCGTTACAGGGCTTCCTTTGCGGAACGGCTTGCCGCGGCGGCAGGTCCCATCCACCGGGATTTTTCCGGCGGGAAAGAGGCGCTCTCCCTGACCTATCGGACGGTGAGCACTGTCACAGACCCCCGGGCCCCGGCGGAGGAGATATATGCACAGGTGGAGGCCCATCAGGCCGCCCACCGGCAGGCGGAGCTGGACGCGGGACAGTGTCTCACCGGCATCCACAAGGACGATCTGGACATCTCCATCAACGGCATGGCAGCAAGAAATTACGCCTCCCAGGGCCAGGCCCGGACCGCGGCGCTGAGCATCAAGCTGGCGGAGCGGGAGATATTCAAAGCGGAGACCGGGGAATACCCGGTGCTGCTTCTGGACGACGTCCTCTCGGAGTTGGACGTCACCCGCCAGGAATTCGTCCTCAACCGCATCGGCGGCGGTCAGACCCTCATCACCTGCTGCGAGGATGAGGACATCAGCCGCCGGACCGGGGGAAAGGTCTTCACGGTCCGGGAGGGCCGTATCCGATGAGCCGGTATGTATATCTGGGCGGAGACGCCGCCCGGCGGGAAGACGGCATCCTGGGGATATTCGATCTGGACAACACCTCCTGGTCCCACCTGACCCGGGATTTTCTGGCCCGGGCGGAACGGGACGGGAGAGTAAAAAATGCGGCGGAGGACATTCCACGGTCCTTTGTACTGTGCGCGGATAAAACGGTAATTTTGACCCAGCCGAGCCCGGCGACGCTGGCAAGACGGCTGGATGAGCAGGAGAGAATTTGATCATGGCAGAACTGAACGAAAAAGTAACGCAGGAATATGACGCCTCAAAGATCCAGGTCCTGGAGGGCCTGGAGGCGGTGCGCATGCGGCCCGGCATGTACATCGGCTCCACCTCCTCGTCCGGCCTGCACCACCTGGTCTATGAGATCGTGGACAACGCCATCGACGAGGCCCTGGCAGGTTACTGTGACCACATCGAGGTCACCATCGAGCCGGGGGATATCATCAAGGTCTCCGACAACGGCCGCGGCATCCCGGTGGACATCCAGGAGCAGACGGGAAAACCGGCCCTGGAGGTGGTCTACACGGTGCTGCACGCCGGCGGAAAGTTCGGCGCGGGCGGCTATAAAGTCTCCGGCGGCCTGCACGGCGTGGGTGCCAGCGTGGTCAACGCCCTCTCCGACTGGCTGGAGGTGGACGTACACAAAAACGGCCAGATCTACCACATGGCCTTCTCCCGAGGGGAGAAGACCGAGGACATGCGCGTCATCGGCAAGACCGACCGCACCGGCACGGTGGTCCGGTTCCATCCGGACCCGGAGATGTTCGACGACACGGTCTACGACTATGAGACGCTGCACGTGCGCATGCGGGAGCAGGCGTTTCTGAACGCCGGCCTTCGCATCTCCACCAGGGATGAGCGGCCCGGCAGCGAAGCATTTGATGAGATGTATTACGAGGGCGGCATCCGGGAATTCGTCACCTTCATCAACCGGAACAAGACCCCGGTGCACGACCAGGTCATCTATATGTCCGGAGACAGGTCCGACTCCACCGCTGAGGTGGCCCTCCAGTGGAACGACAGCTACAACGAGGCCCTGGTCTCTTTTGCCAACAACATCCACACCCCGGAGGGCGGCATGCACGAGACCGGCTTCAAGACGGCCCTGACCCGGGTGCTGAACGCCTACGGCCACAAGGCAAAGCTTCTGAAAGACGACGAATCCCTCTCCGGCGACGATGTCCGGGAGGGTCTGACCGCCGTCATCTCCGTGAAGCTGACCAATCCCCAGTTCGAGGGCCAGACCAAGGCCAAGCTGGGAAACTCCGAGATGCGTACGCTGGTGGACAGCGTGGTCAGCGACAAACTGGAGCAGTTCCTGGAGGAGAATCCCGTGGTGGGCAAGGCGGTGGTGGACAAGGCCATGACCGCCTCCCGTGCCCGGGAGGCCGCCCGGAGGGCCCGGGAGAGCGTCCGCCGGAAAACCGGCCTGGAGTCCGGTCAGATGCCAGACAAGCTCCAGGACTGCAACGAGCGGGACCCGGCGCTTTGTGAGATATACATCGTGGAGGGCGACTCCGCCGCCGGCTCCGCCATCGGCGGCCGGGACAGCCGTTTCCAGGCCATTTTGTCCATGTGGGGCAAGATGCTCAACGTGGAAAAGGCCCGGGCGGATAAAATTTATGGCAACGACAAGCTCTATCCCATGATCGTGGCCCTGGGGGCCGGCATCGGCGACGAGTTCAACATCGAAAAGCTCCGCTATCATAAGATCATCATCATGGCCGATGCGGACGTGGACGGCTCCCACATCCGCACGCTGCTGCTCACCTTCTTCTTCCGGTACATGCGCCCGCTTATTGAGAAGGGCTATGTCTACTCCGCCGTGCCGCCCCTTTACAAGCTCACCCGGGGCAAACAGCAGCGGGTGGCCTATTCCGACGAGGAGCGGGACGCCATCTCCGCCGAGATGCGCTCCGACAACCCCAACGCCAAGATCGACATCAACCGCTTCAAGGGCCTGGGCGAGATGGACCCCCACGAGCTGTGGGAGACCACCATGGACCCGGAAAAGCGCACCCTCCGGCGCATCACCCTGGAGGACGCGGTGGCGGCCGACCAGATCTTCACCGTGCTCATGGGCGAGGAAGTGGAGCCCCGGAAGCAGTGGATCGAAGAAAACGCGAAGTACGCCGTCAATCTGGACTACTGAGGAGGTGACGGGAAATGGCACATAACAGAGACTACCGCCCGGAGGACATCGCGTTCCCCGAGCAGCACATCGTGGAGAGCGAGCTGGTCCGGGAGATGCAGCAGAGCTACCGGGAGTACGCCATGAGCGTCATCGTGGGCCGGGCCCTGCCGGACGTGCGGGACGGCCTGAAGCCCGTGCACCGGCGCATCCTCTACTCCATGTACGAGACGGGACTGACCAGCGACAAGCCCTTCAAAAAATCCGCCACCTGCGTGGGCGAAGTGCTGGGCCACTATCACCCCCACGGCGACGCCAGCGTATACGACGCCATGGTCCGCATGGCCCAGGAATTCTCCCTGCGCTATCCCCTGGTGGACGGCCACGGCAACTTCGGCGACGTGGACGGCAACCCGCCCGCGGCCTACCGTTACACCGAGGCCCGCATGTCGAAGATATGCAACGAGATGCTCCGGGACATCGACAAGGACACGGTGGACTGGGACCCCAACTTCGACGAGGAGAGAAAAGAGCCCCGGGTGCTGCCCAGCCGCTTCCCCAACCTGCTGGTGAACGGCTCCAGCGGCATCGCCGTTGGCATGGCCACCAACATCCCGCCCCACAACCTGACCGAGGTCATCGACGCGGCCATCTGCGTGCTGGAAAACCCGGAGGCCGGCCTGGCCGAGCTGATGGAGCACATCCAGGGCCCGGACTTCCCCACCAAGGGCATCATCATGGGCCGGGCGGGCATACGCCAGGCATATGCCACCGGCCGGGGCAAGATCACCCTTCGGGCCCGGACCGAGTTTGAGGAATATGGCCGGGACCACCGGACCCGCATCGTAGTGACGGAGCTTCCCTACCAGGTCAACAAAAAACAGCTCATCCGCTCCATCTCCGACCAGGTGAAGGACAAGAAGCTGGAGGGCATCTCTGACCTGCGGGACGAGACGGACCGCAACGGCATGCGCATCGTCATCGAGCTGAAACGGGACGCCAATCCCCAGGTGGTGCTCAACAACCTGTTGAAGCAGACCCAGCTCCAGTCCACCTTCTCCATCATTATGCTGGCCCTGGTGGACGACCAGAAGCAGCCGAAGATCCTCTCTCTGCGCCACATTTTGGACGAGTACATCTCCTATCAGGAGCAGATCATCGTCCGCCGGACCAGATACGACCTCCGGAAGGCCCAGGAGCGGGCCCATCTGTTGGAGGGCCTGCTGATCGCCCAGGACAACATCGACGAGGTCATCCACATCATCCGCAACAGCTATGACAACGCCAAGCAGCGGCTCATGGAGCGCTTCTCCCTGGACGACGTCCAGGCCCAGGCCATCTGCGACATGCGGCTCATCGCCCTGCAGGGGCTGAACCGGGAGAAGTTGGAGACGGAGTATCACGAGCTGGAGGAGAAGATCGCCTATTATGAGAAGCTCCTTGCCAGCGAGGAGATGCTCCGGGGCGTACTAAAGGATGAACTCACCGCCATCCGGGACAAGTACGGCGACAAGCGCCTTACGGAGATCCAGGACGTGTTCGGGGAGATCGACGCAGAGGACCTGATCCCGGAGGAAGAGTGCGTCTATACCATGAGCCACAACGGCTATATCAAGCGCCTGCCCGCCAGCGAGTACCGGGCCCAGAACCGGGGCGGCAAGGGCATCCGCGCCATGGCCACCCGGGAGGAGGACTATGTGGAGACGGTCTTCACGGCCTCCAGCCACGACTACATCCTGTTCTTTACCTCCCGGGGCCGGGTGTACAGCCGCAAGGGCTACCTCATCCCTGAGGCCAGCCGGGCCAGCCGGGGCGCGCCCATCGTGAACTTTGTACCGGTGGAGCCGGGGGAGCGGGTCCAGGCCATGCTCCATATCCGCCAGATCGAGCAGAACAAGTATCTGATGTTCACCACGGTCCGGGGCACGGTGAAGCGGCTGCTGCTCACCGAGCTTCGGAACATCCGCAGCGTGGGCATCCGGGCCCTGACCCTGGACGAGGGAGACGAGATCGTCTCCGTGTGCCTCACGGACGGGGACCAGAACATCCTTATCGCCACGGCGAACGGCGCGGCCATCTGCTTCAACGAAAACGACGTCCGGCCCATGGGCCGCACCGCCGTGGGCGTCCGGGGCATCAAGCTCCGGCCCGGGGACAGCGTGGTTGGCGCGGATGCGGTCCGCGATGGGGACATGGTCCTGTCCGTCACCGCCAATGGCTATGGCAAGCGCACGCCCGCAGAGGAATACCTCCGGGGCGGCGAGGCCCAGGGCCGGGGCGGCTACGGCATGAAAAACTATAACGTCACCGATAAGACCGGGCCCGTGGTGGCTATGAAGCTGGTCACCGGCCAGGAGGACCTGTTGCTGGTCTCGGACGACGGCACCATCCTGCGCACCGACGCGGGGGCCATCTCGGTCTATGGCCGGTCCACCCAGGGCGTGCGGCTCATGCGGGTGGGCGCCGGCAGCCGTATCATCTCCATCGCCTGCACCGACAAGGAGGAGGCGGAAGAGACCGCCGAAGCGCCGGAAGCATGAAGGATGTGACCATCTATACTGACGGGGCCTGTTCGGGAAACCCGGGCCCCGGCGGCTGGGCCGCCGTGCTGCGCTACGGCCCGGCGGAAAAGGAGCTCTCCGGCGGGGAGACCGAGACCACCAACAACCGCATGGAGCTCACCGCCGTGATCCGGGCCCTGGAGGCCCTGAAGGAGCCATGCGCCGTGACGGTGTACACCGACAGCCAGTATATTTCCCGGGCAATGACCGAGGGCTGGCTGAAGAAATGGAAGGCCGCGGGCTTTACCAAAAAGGGCGGGCTCAAAAATGCCGAGCTCTGGCGGGAGCTGGACGCGCTGCTGCAAAAGCACGCGGTCACCTTCCAATGGGTGAAGGGTCACGCCGACAACGAACTCAACAACCGCTGCGACGCGCTGGCCGTGGCCCAGCGGGACAAATACGCCCGCCGATGAGAACAGCCGCGCCGAAAAGGCCCCCTGCCAGGCCATACAAGGGACAGAGCCTGCTGCTGGCGCTGGACGACTATGTGGCGGTGGACATTGAGACCACCGGCCTGAGCCCCCGGTACAGCGCCATCATCGAGCTGGGCGCCGTGAAGGTCCGGGGCAGCCGGCCCCGGGACGAGGTGAGCCTGCTGGTGAACCCGGGGTTTGATATCCCGCCTGCCATCACCGCCCTCACCGGCATCACCGACGACATGCTCTGGACGGCCCCGCCCCTGGCGGACGTCCTGCCGTACTTTTTGGATTTCATCGGGACGGATGTCATTTTGGGCCACAACGTCAATTTTGACGTGAATTTCCTCTATGACAAGGCCCTGATGATGGGGCTGCCGCCTCTGGGAAACGACTTCGTGGACACCATGCGGCTTTCCCGGCGGCTCTACCCCCAGTACCGGCACCACAGGCTTTCGGACCTCTCGGAGCGGATGGGCATCCTGCCGGACACGGCCCACCGGGCCCTGGCGGACTGCTACACCGCTGCCGCCTGCTATGAGTGCATGAAGCAGGATATGGATTGAATATGCGCCTGCGGCGGAATGAAAGTATCACCCCGGGAGAGCGATCTTCTCCCGGGGTGATGTTCTATTGTTCTTCCGGCTGCTGTTCCGGGCGGTGATACGCCAGCAGTTCGCCCGCGTCCACGTTCAGATACCAGCACAGCTTACAGAGAAACAGCGCGTCGATCCGCTGAAAACCATTCCGAAAATATCGGTTAAAATTGGTCCTGGGAATGTCCAGGTCCTTGCATATGCGGTTTTTTGAAATACCCCGCTCCTGGAGGAGTTTGTCCAGCTGCAACGTGATCTTTCCGTAGTCCATACCCATGCGCCCCTCTCTCAGGATGGACTGATTATATCCGATAATACACGATATAATAATTCACTATAAAAGGAATGACTATATTGTCATTCCCTTAGGTTTATGATATATTGTTTGTGAGGGGGCGATCATATGGCAGACTATCAAAAGATGTATGGCGTCATGGTCCGGGCGGCTTCCGAGGCGCTGGACATACTGCCGGATACGGAAGAAAATGAAGCCGGCCGGCGTCTCCTGCAGACCGCGCTTTATGCGGCTGAGGAGATGTATATTACGGCGGAAGAGGACCGGGAATAAACCGCGCCGGCAGTCACGTTTCGTTACAACCTCTCCGTCAGCGGCTTTGCCGCTGCCACCTCCCCTTACACAGGGGAGGCTTTCGATATTGCAGCGTTTGCGGCGCAATAAAAACTGGGAGAGGCCGGTGCCTCTCCCAGTAAGCAAGAGGAGGTGCGATATCGTGATCACGGCTGAGGGGAACCAGCCGATATCGCCAAATAAGGTTGCGGTCAGGCGCTGCCCCCGAGAGCGGACATCAGCCGATGCCGCCGTAGAAAGCGCCGGCGATCAGAGCAATCAGAGCCAGAGCGCAGTACACATACTTGCCAAGGGGATAGAACCAGTTGCCGATGGGCTTCTTGGCGCCGTGGTTGACGGCGTCCATAGCCTTCTCCTTCTTGAGGACCCAGAAGAACATGATCGCAGCCAGCAGCGCGCCGATGGGGCAGATGTAGATGCTGAC
>CANRNU010000038.1 GCA_947632005.1 uncultured Oscillospiraceae bacterium
TCGACGCGCTGACCACCGCCTTCGGCACCGCCGGTACCGGCGGCTTCGGCGTGCGCAACGCCAGCATCGGCGCCTATAACAGCGCCTATGTGGACATCGTGGTGGGCGTGTTCATGGTCCTGTTCGGCGTGAACTTCAACCTGTATTACATCGTGCTGGTGAAGCGGTCCATCAAGGGGCTGAAGAGCCAGGAGCTGGGGGTCTATCTGTTCGTGGTGGCCGCCGCCACGGTGACCATCGGTCTGAACATTGCCTCCCAGTACGAGAGCCTGATGCAGGCCATGCGCTACTCTTTCTTCCAGGTGTCCTCCATCATCACCACCACGGGCTTTGCCACGGCGGATTTCAACCAGTGGCCCAGCTATTCCCGGGGCCTGCTGGTGCTACTGATGCTCATGGGCGCCTGCGCCGGCAGCACCGGCGGCGGCACCAAGGTGGCCAGGCTGGTGATCCTGGGCAAGACCATCTGGGCGGAGATCCGCCAGCTGCTGCACCCCCGGTCCGTGGGCCGCATCACCCTGGACGGAGAGCGGCTGGAAGACGCCGCCATCCGCAACACCATGGTCTATTACATGCTCTACGCCCTGTTTGCCCTGGGCTCGTTTTTGCTGCTGTGCCTGGAGGGCTATGACCTGGAGACCACGTTTACCAGCGTGGTGAGCTGTCTTTCCAACATCGGCCCCGGCCTGGGCCTGGTGGGCCCCACCGGCAACTTTGCCATTTGGAGCGCCCCCGGCAAGCTCGTTTTGAGCCTGTGCATGCTGCTGGGCCGGCTGGAGATATTCCCGGTGCTGACCCTGTTCGCCTCCGGCGTTTGGGGCAAGAGATCCTGAATCGGAAAAGGAGCGCGCCATGAAGTTTTATCCCCTCACAGTCCCGTCGGAGACCGATCTGACCGGGGAATACAGAGCCGCCCATGAGGTGGGGCTCATCCGGGTGGGCGAGAGGACGCTGTTTTTCAAAAAGGGCTTGCGGGTCTATTACATTCCGTACGGGGATGTGGGGCGGCTGTTCCGGCGGGTGGTGTCGGTGCCCGCCCGGCTGTGCTGCGGCAAGGGGGAGCTGAAGCTGGAGCATTTGGTGATCTGCGGGCGGGATGACCGGGAACTGGCACAGGTCCAGCTGCCGGATGCAAAGGCCGCCCGGCTGCTGATGGATGAATTGCGAACAGTTGTACCCCATGCAGAATTCGGACGACCCGTGCAAATTTAACAAAAATTTAAAAATTCGTCCCATTTTCCGGGAAAAACCTTGCAAACGAACACAAGCGGCGTTAGAATCATTCTACGCCGCTTTAACTATTTCTCGCTTTAATTAGGTAAAATGCATGACGCCTGACGAAGTCCTGGAGCGCCTGCTGCGCTCCTACGAACGATATTATGACGTGATCCGGGAGGGGGTGGAACCGCCCTTCGCGGCTGAGGCCCATTTCCACTCCCATGACGAGCAGTTTTTTCTGGTGAAGAGTGCCAGGATCTCGGAGGCGGAGAGCAATGAGTATGTGTTCTTCGCGGTGGAGCGGGAGCTGGACGAAGCCCGGACGGCGGCGCTGGACGAGGCCGCCTGGACCCGGGGACTGGCCCGTGTGAAGCCCCACAAGGACCATCGCAATTCTGACGTGGCCCTGGTGATCCTGGCCGAACATATGACGGCGGACGGGGAAGCGGCCGTCAAAAAACTCAAGCACTCCAAGAGCTATCGCTTCTCCCTGCAGGGCTGGAGCAATTATCGCGCGATTGCACTGGAGACGTCTACAGGACGCCTGGCCTATAACCGCCTGGGCCGGAACCTGAAGAAACTCCTTGGCAATATACCAATTTCAAAGTAAGAGAGAGGGAATAAAATGACTGCGATCCTGATCATCGTTGCGGCGATCGTCCTGCTGGTCATCGGCTATGTGACCTACGGTTCCTGGCTGGCGAAGCAGTGGGGCATCGACCCCAGCAGAAAGACCCCCGCGGTGGAGATGGAGGACGGCGTGGACTACGTCGCCGCCAAGCCCGCCGTGCTCATGGGCCATCACTTTTCATCCATTGCGGGCGCCGGCCCCATCAACGGCCCCATCCAGGCGTCCCTGTTCGGCTGGGTGCCCGTGTTCCTGTGGTGCGTCATCGGCGGTATCTTCTTCGGCGGCCTGCAGGACTTCGGCTCCCTGTTCGCCTCCATCCGCAATGAGGGCAAGTCCGTGGGCGAGATCATCAAGGCGTCCATGGGCGACCGGGCCAAGAAGCTGTTCATCCTGTTCGCCCTGCTGGTGCTCATCATGGTCATCGCCAACTTTGCGAACGTGGTGGGCAACACCTTTGCCAGCGTGGCGGATGATGCGGGCAACATGCCCCCGCTGATCACCACCGGCGAGGCTGTCACCGGCAAGCAGACCACCGCCATGGTGAGCGTGCTGTTCATCGTCCTGGCCATCATCTATGGCATGCTGACCAACCGGGCCGGCATGAGCACTGGCGTGGCCACCGTCATCGGCCTTGTCGGCATCGTGGCCGCCATCGCCATCGGCCTGAACGTGGGCATCGCCCTGAGCTTCAAAGCGTGGGTCGTGCTGATCGGCATCTATATCGCCGTGGCCTCCCTGATCCCCGTGTGGATCATGCTCCAGCCCCGTGACTATCTCAGCAGCTTCCTGCTGTACGCCATGATGGCCGTGGCCGTGGTGGGCATCTTCTTCTCCGCCTTCGCCGGCACCGCCACCTTCGAGCTGCCCGCCTTCACCGGCTGGGACACCAAGGTGGGCGGCATCGGCCTGTTCCCGGCGCTGTTCATCACCGTGGCCTGCGGCGCCTGCTCCGGCTTCCACGCCCTGATCGCCACCGGTACTTCCTCCAAGCAGCTGTCCAACGAGAAGGACGCCAAGCCCATCGGCTACGGCTCCATGCTCATCGAGTCCGCCCTGGGCGTTGTGTCCCTGATCGCCGTGGGCATGCTGTTCACCCAGTACAAAGACGAGGTGGCCGCTGCGGCCGCCGCCGGCAAGTCTGTCTCCCCGGCTGTCTATTTCGCCAGCGGCATCGCCACCATGTTCAGCGCCGAGGGCACCGCGGTCTATAAGGTCGTCAACACCCTGCTGACCCTGGCCGTGTCCGTGTTCGCCCTGACCAGCCTGGACACCGGCACCCGTCTGAGCCGGTTCATGTTCTCCGAGCTGTTCCTGAAGGAGGGCGAGGCCACCTGGAAGGACGCCACCGGCATCCGCAAGTTCCTGGCGCACCCCCTGGTGGGCACCACCTTCATGGTGGTGGTGGGCTGCCTGCTGGGCGGCATGAGCCTGAGCGCCATCTGGGGCCTGTTCGGCGCCGCCAACCAGCTGCTGGCCGGTCTGGCCCTCATGGCCGTGGCCGCCTGGCTGGGCAATGTGGGCAAGAACAACAAGATGTTCTACATCCCCATGGCCTTCATGATGGTAGCCACCCTGACCTTCCTGGTGCTGAAGATCAAGTCCCTGATCGGTCTGTGCATGAGCGGCGTCTCCACGGCCGCGGCTCCTCTCTGGGGCAACTGGTTCCAGCTGGTCATCGCCGTGGCGATGGTCATCCTGGCCGTGTTCCTCATCATCGAGGGCATCGGGACCTTCACCAAGCAGAGCAAGAAGAGCAAGGCTTAAGTCATCGCAAGCAAAATAAGACCCGCTGCAAACGATTTGCGGCGGGTCTTTTTCCGTATTCTCCGTGGGCTCCCCTGTGCAGAAAGTGCCTGTCAGCCCTGTATCGTGCCCACCCGCCGGCCCAGCTGCACCGGCGTCTCCCGGCCCTCCGCCGAGGCGGCGGCGATGTCCGGCAGGGGCCGGACGGCGTCCTCTTCTGTGACGAGGATGACGGTAGAGCCGCCAAAGGCAAAGTTGCCCTTTTCCTGACCCCTGGCCACCGGCCCGTCCACGGGCCGGTTTTCGATCCGGCCCACCAGCAGGGCCCCCACCTCCATGACCAGCAGGAGCCCGAAGGCCGTCTCCAGCAGGCGGTACTCCCGGGTATTCTCCCTGTACACCGCCGCCTGCCCCTTTTCCAGGGGCTGGACCGTGTGGAACACCCCCGGGATGCGCACCGGCTCGCCCGGCGTGCCGTCCGCCGTCCAGATATACCGGTGATAGTCCTCCGGGGACAGCCGGAACAGCCACACCAGCCCGCCCCGGAACCGGCCTGCCAGGGCCTCGTCCCGCAGCAGCTCCCCCAGGGTATATGCCACCCCCTTGACCGGGAACCGGCCATCCGGCGCCACGGGCCACACGGTCAGCTTACCGTCGCAGGGGCTGACAAAGGCGGCCGGGTCCCGGTCCACAGGCCGGGCGGAGGGGTCCAGGGAGCGGGTGAAGAAGTCGTTGAAGGAGGCGAATCGCCTCTGCGGGCACCGGCTCATGTCGATGCCGTGGGCCCGGATGAAGGGGCCCACCGCCAGGGCGGACAGCCGGGTGGACAGGACCCATCCCCCCAGGCGGGAGAACCAGGGACGGACCAGGCCCCGGAGCAGGAGACGCCCCGGGGCCGTGCCGTACAGAAACGCCGCCGCTCTCATCTCTTGCGCACCCAGCGCAGGACCCAGTGCCAGGGGGTGTCCACGCCCCAGAGGCGGCAGGCCAGGATGTAGCCGATGGCCAGGGCCACCACGCCGATGATGAGCAGGAGCTCCCGGGTGGTGGGCTTGCGGAAGGGAAAGCGGAGGACGAAGAGCAGGGCCACGGCCAGCATGATCACATGCAAAAGGATGCGGAAATGGGCCGGGAATGCGGTGCCGAAGGCATAGGACAGGGGCAGGATCGCGGCGATGGAGGTGATGGGCATGCCCTGATAGTACTTTTTGCCGTCGGTCCGGGGCGGCTCGCTCTCCGCGGTGATGTTGAACCAAGCCAGGCGAATGAGCCCCGCCAGGCAGTAGAGGCACAAAATGGGGATGCCCAGCGGGGTGAACATGCCCAAGTGGAAGCAGATGATGGCGGGCAGGGCCCCGAAGCAGACGATGTCGCACAGGGAGTCCAGCTGCACGCCGAAGGCCTTTTCGGCGTCGGTGCGGTCCTTTTTCGTCCGGGCGACCTTCCCGTCGAAGGCGTCCAGCAGACCGGACAGGGCCAGACAGGTCAGCGCCCAGCGGATGTGGCCGGTGGTGGCGCAGAACAGGCCGGCCACGGAGGACAGGAGACTGGCGTATGTCATCCAGACGGTGTAGTTGTAAAACCCGATCACAGGCTGCCTCCCTCCTCTGCTCTGATATTTCTTCTGTTTCTGCGCCGGCCCAGCAGCAGAGCGGCCGCGGCGGTGAAAGCGGCGGACAGCAGCAGCCGGCAGTAAAAGTCCGTGCCCCGGCTCAGCACCATGGCCGGCAGGATCAGCTCCCCGAATATCGGCTCGAACGCCGTCAGGAAGAGGCCCTCCGATATGCCCATGCCCCCGGGGACCGGCAGCATGTCGGCCGCGATGCAGATGGCCGCCTGGAGCGGGGCCATCGACCACCAGGAGCAGGACCCCAGGCCAAAGGCCCGGTACACCAGCCAGGGCACCGTGAACAGGGCGAAGCGCTGGACAAAGGTGATGAGCTGGATCACCGCCATCAGGCCCATGTGGGATCTAAAATAGCCGGCGGTCTCATGGTATTTCTCCATGGAGGCCAGCAGACGCTCCCGCCGGGCGTCGTTCCGGCGGAGGATGCGGACCTTTTCCAGCAGCCCCAGCAGCCGTTCTGCCAGCACCCGGGCCAGGTGAGGATGGAACACCAGGATCAGCAGCAGCGTCGTGAAACTCACCGTCAGCGCCAGGCCCATCCAGAACAGGAGCGTCATGTCCCCCAGGTGGTCCCGGAGCCAGTCCATCCGGAACAGCGCCAGGACCAGCCCCGTGATCACCAGCACCAGCTTATAGGTGATGGTGACGGCCATGAGAGTGACGGCGGAGACCGGGACCGGGATGTCCTCCCGGCGGAGGAAATAGACCTGCATGGGCTGTCCGCCCCCGGCGGAGGGGGTCACTGCGGAAAAAAAGAATCCCACCGAGGAGATAAGAAAACACCGGCCCGGACTGAGCCTCTGGCCGCAGGAGCGCAGCAGCAGCCATATGACGACCGCCTCGCCCCAGATGAAAGCCACCACGCAGCCCAGTGCCGGGAGGAGCCACCGCCTGTCGCAGGCCCGGATGGCGTCCGCCACGTCGCCCAGGTCCTCCCCGTGAAATACCGCGTACAGGGTGAGTCCCAGCACTGCCGCGAACAGAAGGCCGTTCCCGATGATCTTTTTGCGGTTTTCTCTCACCGGGAACACCCCTCTCATTCAACGGTCGTTTTCGCCCCCTGCCACACCCGGCTGTACCATGTGCCCAGCCCGGTCCGGTCCGCCAGCTGCCAGCACGCCTCCGCCAATGCGATGCCCGCGGCGGCGTCCGCCAGCACATGCTGTTTCGTGGTCAGGGTAGACACGGCCACGGCCAGGGCGAAGGCCAGCGAGAAGGCCCGATACGGGGCCGGGACGCCTTTTTGACCGCGGATGCCGGCCCAGCACAGCCAGCTGGCGAAGCAGTGCAGGGAGGGGAACAGGGCGGTCGGCGTGTCCAGGGCGTACAGCATCTCCATGGCCCGGCCAAAGGGAACTCCCGCCGGGACGTCCGGTCGGACGTTCGTGGTGGGAAGCGCCAGAAAGACCGCGAAACACACGCACTTGCCCAGGGCGTCCGCCGCCAGCAGCCGGAAGGCGTTTTCTCTGCCCTGCCGGACGGCCAGGACGTAGTTCACCGCCCAGAAGAGATATGCCAGCCCATAGATGACCACCGTCCAGGGCAGCAGCGGCACGGCCTGGTCCAGGGCCATGGTCATGTCACGATGGGCCCAGCCCTCTGTCAGGGCCTTTGCGCCCCAGTAGACCGCGCACTGGAGCGTCAGCGCGGCCAGCAGCGGCCAGCGGCTGTGGGCCGGGACAAGCGCCCTGCGGCGGGCAGACACCATGGGATGCGGTCTCCTTTTGCATAATGATGATCTGATGGCGAAAGATAAAACTTATTGTTATTATTATAACAGAAAATCCGGCCCCTGGCAATCCAAAGAGCTTACATGTCCCTTACGTTTTTGTCACAATATGGCCGCCGGGTAAAGGAAGCGGTAAAGAAAAGGATAAAGATATTTATTTTGCCGGCAGGCGAATGGTCATTCTGGTGCCCACCCCCTCGTAGGAGCGCAGATGGATGGACCCGCCGTGCTTGGTGACGATCCAGCGGGCGATGGCCAGCCCCAGACCGCTGCCCCCGGTGTCGCTGTTGCGGGCGGCGTCGGCCCGGTAGAACCGGTCGAAGATGCGGGGCGCGTCGGCCGCCGCGATGCCGGGACCGTTGTCCTGGACCTCCAGGGCCGCCTTCCCCGCCTCCCGGTAGGCCCGCAGCGTGACGCGGGTGTCGGCGGGGGCGTATTTGCGGGCGTTGTCCGCCAGGATACGGACCGCCTGCTTCAGCAATGCCGGGTCCGCCCGGACCGGGATGGGTCCGGCGGCGTCCAGCACATACTCATGGGTCTCGTCGATCATCCGGCTCTCCTCCCAGACCTCCCCCGCCAGGGCGGCCAGGTCCATATCCTCCAGCTTCAGCTCCTGCCGGCCCGCGTCGCCCCGGGCCAGGAACAGCAGCTGCTCCACCAGGGTCTTCATGTGCTCCGTCTCGGTCTGGATGGCGTGGATGGACTCCCGCAGGACCTTCTCGTCGGTGGCGCCCCAGCGGGAGAGCATGTCCGCATAGCCCTGGATGACGGCGATGGGCGTGCGCAGCTCATGGCTGGCGTCGTCCACGAACTGGACCTGTTGCCGGTAGCTGGCGTGCATGCGCACGATCAGGTTGTTGACCGCCGTCTCCAGCCCCGCCAGGTCGCTGTCCCCGATGTGCAGCTGCTCGTCGGGAGAGGCCCCGTTCAGGTGGTCGATGGCGGCCTCCAGGGAGTGGAACTTGCTCTCGTCAAAGCCGTGGGAGGAGATGCTCTCCGTCACCTGGGCGATGTCGTCGATGGGCTTCAAATACCGGCGGATACGCCCCGTGGCCCGGAAGCAGGACAGGGCCCAGAAAAGCAGCCGCAGCGCCGTCAGACACTCCAGGCAGAACCCCAGCCAGAACAGGAAGCCGCCCATCTGCGCCGTCTTGCCGCTTGCGTGGAAGATCACGTCGTCGGCGTAGGTGTTCTCCCCGCCGTGCCGGAGCAGATGCAGGGCGTAGCCAGGGTCCGCCAGCACCACGTCGGAGACGGTGAAGGGCCTGTCGTCGGCTATCTGGATATAGAATTCCTGCCCCGGGTCGAGGGTCGCGCCCGCCGCCTGGGCTGTGGCGATACACCAGACCGCGGTGCACACCAAAAACAGCGCGGCGGTCTGCCAGAGGATACGCCACAGCTTCCCCCACTGAAATCGCCAGGCGATGCGCCTGGCGATGGAGGTCGTTTTTCCGGTGCTCGTCATGTGCCGTCCCCCTTGATGACATAGCCCACGCCCCGGACGGTGTGGATGATCTTCACCCCGAAGGCGTCGTCCAGCTTCTGCCGCAGGTAGCGGATGTACACATCCACCACGTTGGTCTCCCCGGCATAGTCGTAGCCCCAGACCGTCTCCAGGAGCATGTCCCGGGTCTGGACGATGTCCCGGTTTTCCAGCAGGGTCTGCAGAAGCAGGAATTCCTTGTAGGTCAGCTGCAGCGGCGTGTCCCCATAGGCGGCGGTGTGCCGGGCCGGGTCCAGGACGAGCTCCCCGCAGCGGAGCGGGACGGCCCGGCGGGCCGCCGGCGCGCCGGTGCGCAGGGCTGCCCGGATGCGCGCCAGCAGCTCCTCGATGGAGAAGGGCTTGGTGATGTAGTCGTTGGCCCCCATATCCAGGCCGCTGACCTTGTCCATGACCGCGTCCCGGGCGGTGAGCATGAGCACGGGAACATCCTTTTCGTTCCGCAGCCGGCGCAGCACCTCCAGGCCGTTGAGCCCGGGGAGCATCACATCCAGCAATATGAGGTCATGGCCGCCGGCCAGGGCCATGTCCAGCCCGGTCCGGCCGTCGGAGGCCTTCGACACAGTGTAGCCCTCATGGCTCAGCTCCAGCTCCAGGAACCGGGCCATCCGGGCCTCGTCCTCTATGATAAGAATTTGTGCGCCCATGCCTTATCCGTTTTTATCGTGGCTGTCACTTTGAAACGACTCTTTGATGTCATCGGCCAGATCGCTCATCTTTCCCATGGCGCTGTTGATGCCGTCCCGGCCCAGCTGCCGGCCGGAGAACTGATACTGGCAGCCGCAGAAAAGCCCGACGATCAGCACCATCAGCATGAGCCCGAAGCTGGCGAACATCAGCACGATCAGCACTAGCACCGGCATCGCCAGAAGCTGCTTGTCATGGCGGAAGACCACGAAGTCGTTGTCCAGGGTGATGCGCACAAGTTTCTTCAGGTATTCCCACAGCACCGCAAAGCCGTTGGAGAAAAATTTGGGGCTCTCATGGCCGCTCACGTTCTTCACTGGGCGGACCGGCCCGTCGCCGCCGCTGGTGTTCGCGTCCACCCGGGCGGTGGAGCCGTCTGTCCTGTGAGCCCGCTCCAGGGCCACCATGGCGTCCAGCAGATCCCAGTTGTTCTCCTCCAGGGCGGCCCGGGCCTCCTCCAGGGAGACGCCGGCCTTTTTGCTGAGAAGCTCCGCCATCTCGTACCGTTCCATAACGATACCTCCTCGTCTTTATCTGAGGCCAGCTTATCACGCTAGGCTTAAAGGGAAATGGGAAGGGGATTAAAAACAGATTAAAGGATCGGGAGGTTTTATAATGTCATGGGAAGCGGCGCGCCGGAGGGGGACGGAGCGGGCGATGGCCCGGGAGAGGGAACGGGCTCGGCGGCGGACCGGAAGTCCTCCGGACAGGGGGGATATTCGCTGGTATCCCACCAATAGACGCCCCAAAGCTGTTCATCGCCGGAGAGGAATACAGCCGGCGTGCCGCCCGACGTGCCGGACACATCCACGTGATAGCTGTCCCCGGCCAGGGTCACCATATTCCAATAGTGCTCCTCTCCGTCCACCCGTCCCGCCACGACCAGGCAGTCCAGGCCCACGGCCTGGCACCCGGCCTTCAGGGCCAGGGCAAGGCCCTCGCTGTCTGCCGCGCCGCCTGCCAGGGCGTCCCAGGCGGTGGAGCCGGCGCGCTCATCCAGGACACAGCGGTCCGCCAGCCGGGCGCACAGGGTCTTCAGCCGGTCCGCCTGATCCAGCGCTTCGGCCCGGGGGTCCCGGGAGGGCTCCGGGGAAGACGGGACGGCCGGCGTTCCGGCAGGGGAGGCGGTCTCCGGGGCAGGCGAAGGTCCCGGGAGAAGGCCGCCGGTGAGCGACGCCAGGGCCTCGTCCAGCGCGCTGCGCCGCTGGTGGAGCTCCGACGGCTCCAGGCCGTAATTGAGGGTCATCTCCGCGATGCGGCTGACGCCGGTCTCCGGGAACAGGCCCACCTCCACCTCGGGCAGCACGGGACAGGCCAGGGGATCGGCGTAGTACGCCTCGGACACATACGCGCGGACGGTATCCGCCGTGGCGGAGGCGTCGGCGATCTCCAGGACCAGGTAGGTATCCCCGTCCCGGAGGGCCCGGTCCAGCCGGGCCGTGAGGGCCGAGACGGACGGGGCGCGTTCCAGGGCGTCCACCTGGGCGGCGGAGCGCTTGTAGGTGATGTTCACCTCTGCCTGATAATAGCTGACGATGCGGCTCAGGTCATAGCTGATGTAATCCACCGCAAAGGCGCCCAGGGCCGTGGAGGATTTGACCTCCCAGCAGGCGGTGGAGATATCCTGGCTGATGGACCCGTCATAGTTGGTGAACTGCAGCTGAGCGGACTCCACATGGTCCGTCACCAGCTGGAGCACCGCCCGGCGAAGGGCGGCGAAGTTGGTGATGTTGTCATAGGCCGGCTCTTCCTCCTCTGTCTCCGCCGCCTCTTCCTGGGCGGATGGGGCCTGGTACGGCTCCCGGGAGGAGTATGAGTCGTCAAACAGGCTGGAACAGCCGGCGGCGAGGAGCAGGCCCAGGGCAAAAAGGACCGGGACCAGCCGGCGGACGAGGTCCATATCAGTAGCCCAGGTCCTGATGGATGAGGACGACTTCCATATTTTTGCAGCCAAAGGGCTTCTTCCACATGACCACCAGGGCGTTGCAGATACGCTCCGGGCTGGCGCAGTCGTGGCATTTGCCGTCCACGGCGCAGGGGGTCTTTTTGTTGAGCCGCTTGGCGTTTTGGGGACCGGCGATGTTCCGGGCCCGTTCCAGCGCCTCGGGGAAGGGGCCGGCCAGCTTGTTCTGGCCCACCACGAAGAGCACCCGCTCCTTCTCCATGAGGGTCCCTGCCACCCGGTTGCCCCGGCCGTCTATGTTCAGGATGAAGCCCTCCTCGGAGATGGCGTTGGCGCTGGTGATGTAGACCTGGGCGTTGTCGGCGCCGGAGATGGTCTCGTCCCCGGGGACGATCTGGTGCCAGTAAACGGTGTTGTCCCCTTTCAGCCGGTCATAGACGTCCATGGCCCCCAGGGTCATGCTGCCGCCCATACCGATGGTCTTGCCGTGCAGAGAGTCCACCAGGTAGTCCGCTGCGGCCTCCCTGGTGTCGAACTCGGTCACGGTGAAGCCGTTTTTCCGGAGATTTTCCACGATTTTTTCCATTGATAGTTTCCTCCTGTGCAAAATGTTTGGTCAGTCATTTTTGATGATATCCTGAAAGTTTTTGCCGAACACCTCATGGGACTGGGTGATGATGACGAAGGCGTGGACGTCGATGTCGGAGACGAGCTTTTTCAATACGGGGATCTGGTGGCGCTTCACGGCGCACAGCACCACGTCCCGCTCCTCATGGCTGTACGCGCCCTCGCCCTTTAAGAGCGTGGCGCCCCGGTTCAGGGTGCTGCCGATGGCCTGGGCGATGTCCTGGGGATGGACGGTGATGATATAGCAGACGCTGGAGTTGGCCAGGCCATACAGCAGCAGATTGACCACCCGGCTGGACACGAACATGGTGATGATGGTGTACATGGCCGCGTCGGCCCGGTGGAAAATGATGGCGAAGGCCGCCACCACCGTGGCGTCCAGGACCAGGCTGATGTTGCCCAGCTGGATGTAGGCGTATTTCCGCCGGAGCATCCGGGACAGGATATCCGTGCCGCCGCTGGTGCCGCCGCTGGAGAAGACCAGGCCGTAGCCCAGGCCCTTCAAAAGGCCCCCGTATACCGCCGCCAGCAGGATGTCGTCGGTGAGAGCGATGTGAAACAGATTGAAGAAGTCGATGGCCACGCTGGAGCCCACCATGCCCACCAGGGAGAAGATGATGAACCGCAGGCCGAACTGTTTCCAGGCCCCCAGAAACAGGGGGATGTTCATGACGATGATCATCACGCCCACCGGCAGGCCGGTGAGCAGATTCAAGATCTGGGCGATGCCGGTCAGGCCGCCGGAGGCGATGTTGTTGGGGAAGGTGAGGAAGGAAAAGCTCACCCCCACAAGGACACAGCCGAGGAGATTGATGGCGATGGCCTTCCCGTCGGTCTTGAGGAATCGCTTTACTTTATCCATTTTTCATTGGCCTTTCAAACGAATGATAGCTGTTCTTCTCCCCGGTCGGAATCCGTCAGCTTCGCTCCGGCGGCGGGGAGGGAGCGGACCCGGTAGCGGGACCGGTTTTGGATGGCGGTATCCGCCAGGAGCCGGGCCCCGGTCACCGGGTGTTTTTTCAGGGTCATGACCTGTACGCCCTGGGTGGTACGGCTGGTCTTGGGGGCCAGCAGGGCCGAGGAGAACACCACGCACCGGCCCTCCGCCGAGGTGACGGCGACTTCGGTCTCCTCTTCCAGGGGGAGGAGCGAGACAAGGGGGCTCTTGTCGGAATAGGCGCCGGTGAGCTTTTTCCGGTTGGTCTTGGTGGCATAGGCGGAAAGGGGCAGCCGGGCGCACTTTCCGTTTTGGAAGAACAGCAGGATGGAGCCGGTATAGTCCCCGCACAGCACGGCAGCCAGGAAGCTCTCTCCCTCGTCGAAGCCCAGCGTGCCGGGCAGGTATTCCCCCAGGGCGCTGGCCTTGGTCTCTTTTACGTCTGCCACCCGCAGCTTGTATGCCTGCTGCCTGTCGGTGAACAGCAGCAGCTCCGCGGCGTTGGTGGCCTCCCAGTACCAGCCGAGGCCGTCGTCCTCCTTGTACTTCTGCTCGCCGCTCATCCGCAGGCTCTGGGGGGTGATCTTCTTGAAGTACCCGTGCCGGGACAGGAACAGATGCACCGGATAGTCCTCGACCGCGGCGGGGCTGTCGTCGTATTCCTCGATCTCCCGGGCGTATACCAGACCGGTCCGCCGGGGAGAGGGGTATTTTTTCATAACGGCCTTCAGCTCGTCGGAGATGATGGTGCGGATGCGGCGGCGGCTCTTGAGGATGTCCTCCAGGTCGGCGATCTCCTTCGCCAGGTCCTCGGTCTCCGCCACCCGCTTGAGGATATACTCCCGGTTGATGTTCCTGAGCTTGATCTCCGCCACGAACTCGGCCTGGATCTGGTCGATGCCGAAGCCGATCATCAGGTTGGGCACCACCTCCGCCTCGGTCTCCGTCTCCCGGATGATGGCAATGGCCCGGTCGATGTCCAGCAGGATGGCCTTCAGGCCCTCCAGCAGGTGGAGCTTCTCCTTCTTCTTCGTCATGTCGAACCACACCCGCCGGCGGACGCACTCGGTGCGCCAGGCGATCCACTCCGTGAGGATGTCCCCCACCCCCAGCACCTGGGGGGAGCCGGCAATGAGGATGTTGAAGTTGCAGGGGTAGTTGTCCTGCAGGGGGGTGAGCTTGAAGAGCTTGGCCATGAGCCGGTCCGGGTCCGTGCCCCGCTTGATGTCGATGGCCAGCTTCAGTCCACCCAGGTCCGTCTCATCCCGCATGTCGGCGATCTCTTTGACCTTGCCCTCCTTGATGAGGTCCCGGCACTTGTCGATGACCGCCTCCGCGGTGGTGGTATAGGGCAGCTCGTATATCTCGATGATGTGTTCCTTTTCCGCATACCGCCACCGGGCCCGGACCGGAAAGGAGCCCCGGCCGGTGCGGTAGATCTCCGCCATCTGGCCCGGGTCATAGACGATCTCGCCCCCGGTGGGGAAATCCGGGGCGGGCATGGTGGACAGGATCTCGTGGTCCGGATTTTTGAGAAGCTCGATGGTGGTCTGGCACACCTCGGCCAGGTTGAAGCCGCAGATCTGGCTGGCCATGCCCACGGCAATGCCCAGGTTGGCGCTGACCAGCACGTTGGGGAAGGTGGTGGGCAGCAGCGCCGGTTCCGTGGTGGTGTTGTCGTAGTTGGGGACGAAGTCCACGGTGTCCTTGTCGATGTCCCGGAACAGCTCCGCGCACACCGGGGCCAGCTTTGCCTCGGTGTACCGGCTGGCGGCATAGGCCATGTCCCGGGAATAGACCTTGCCGAAGTTGCCCTTGGAGTCCACGAAGGGCACGTTCAGGGCGCCGTTGTCCCGGGTGAGCCGCACCATGGTCTCGTAGATGGCCGCGTCCCCGTGGGGGTTATAGTGCATGGTCTGGCCCACGATGTTGGCGGACTTGGTCCGGGCGCCGTTGAGCAGGCCCATCTTGTACATGCAGTAGAGGAGTTTCCGGTGGCTGGGTTTGAAGCCGTCGATCTCCGGGATGGCCCGGGAGACGATGACGCTCATGGCGTAGGGCATGAAGTTCAGCTCCAGGGTGTCGGTGATGGGCTGGTCGATGACCTCGCCGCGAAGGCCCATCACATTGGGGTCTGCCCCGCGCTTATGATCGGGTCGGGTGTCTTTCGGTTTACGTGCCATAGATTCCTGCCTTTATCTGGTATTGTGCCGCCGGCGGGACCGCCGGTCTCACATGAAGCCGTGGTCCTGTTCATAGGCCAGGACCAGGGCGATGTTCTTGATCTGGTAATCGTTCAGATACGACTCGGAGAACTGGGCGGGCGGGATGTCCGGGGAGTACCAGTCGAACTGCAGGAAGTAGTTGAGCAGGTCCTGGTCCAGGAAGCCCCGGCCGGAGCGGGCATAGACGCCGTTGCGGGCGTAGTTGCACATCTCCTCCGTGAAGCCCGCGATGTCGCTCTGGGAGAAATACTGGGTGTCGCTGTGTTCGATGAAATAGATGAGCCGGCTGTCGCCTGCCGGCTGGGCCGGGGCGGCCGTGGCCTGGAGCAGAGCGCTGGGGTCGGGCAGGGTGAGGGCGTAGCAGTAATACTCCGCGCCCGCCATGGAGTATATCCGGCCGATCACGCACATGGCCCCGTTGTCGTCCAGGAAGGGCTGGACCGTCTGTACGTTCTCATCCGACTGGGTCTGGGCCAGCTGGTCCTCCTTGAAGGACACCAGGTCCGGGTCCTGCAGCCCGCCGTACAGGGCGTTGAATTTCGAGGTGAGGGCCAACCGGGACAGCTCCCGGAATTGGTCCGGGTCCATCCCGGCCCGGGCCAGCAGCTCGTCGTCCGACAGCTGGGCGCCGTCCGGATAGGAGACATTGTAGACGAAATACTCCACGATGTCATTGACGTCCAGCTCCGCCGTGGCCCAGACGGAGAGCACGTCCCCGTTCACGGCCCAGCGGTAGAACATGTTCCGGACGATGAAGCCCCCGTTCCCCTGGCGGGACTCTATGCCGGCGTCGCCGCCCAGCGTCGTCTCATACATATCCTGCCAGATCTGGGCGTTCACCGCCTCCGCGCCCGGCAGATTGATGGTGGGGACCCGGTACTCGGCTGGGCCGAACTCGTCAGAGCCCTGGTATACGAAGGCGTCCGTCACCAGCCCCGGGTCATCCGGGCCGGGGACGGGAGCGTCCGTGGACGCAGGGACCTCCGTGGACACAGGGACCTCCGTGGGCTCCGGTGTCGGCGAGGGGGCGGGCTGCGGGGCCCAGGGGACGTATGTGAAATTGGCTCCCTCCGCCAGATCGAAAAGGTAGTAGTAATACCCGGCGGCGATCATCGTGTTCATGCCGCAGGCGATGCACAGGTCGCCGTTGTCCCGGATAAAGGGCTGGGCGGCGTCCATATTGTCCTGGGACAGGGTCATTTTCAGGCACTGCTCCGCCATGGGGTCGTCGTGGCCGTTGATGGCCTCGCTGCCGGCACGGACGGCCTGCTCAGCCGCCTCCCGGTAGCTGTTCTCGTCGTACCCGCAGTGCGCGAGGACATCCTCATCCGAAACGGCCTGCCCGGTGGACAGGGAGAGATTGTAGACCGTGTACTGGTCGCCGCCGCTGGACTGGGGACTGTAAAAGTCCTGGACCAGAAGGGACAGGATGTCCCCGTCCACGGTCCAGCTGTAGGTGATCCCGCCGCTGGTGAAGGGATGGCCGTTCTCGTCGATCTCCTTCAGGGAGGACTCGATCTCATAGGACAGCGTGTCATACAGCTCCCGGTTGACCTGCTCCGCGTACGCGCCAGGGAAGCGGATCTTGGGGATATGGTATTCGTACGGACCGCCTACGCCGTCCCGCGCCTCGGACAGGACGTCGATCACGAGCCCCGCATAATCGGACGCCGTTTCGCCGTCCGCCGCCAGAGCGCCCGCGGTCAGTCCCAGGACGATCACGGCGGCCAGCAGGATGCTGACGAGCTTTTTCATGGTATCTCTCCCCCTGTAATAGAAAAGTCAGGAAATATCTGCCAGTTCCAGGTATTTATAGCCCTCCCGGGCGATATGGGCCTTCCGGCCCTCCAGGTCGTTGCCCTCGAACAGGTCGAAATAGTACGCCGTGCGCTCCGCGTCCTCCGGCAGCACCCGGATGAGCCGGCGGGTCTCGGGATTCATGGTGGTCAGCCACATCATCTCCGCGGAGTTCTCCCCCAGGCCCTTGGACCGGTTCACGGTGAACTTTGCCTTGCCCAGCTCCTCCACGATCTTGTTCTTCTCCCCGTCGGAGTAGGCGTACCAGGTCTTCTCCCGGCAGGTGATCTCATACAGCGGCGACTCGGCGATGTACACATATCCCTCCTTGATGAGGGTGGGGGTCAGCCGCCAGAGCATGGTCAGGATCAGGGTGCGTATCTGGAAGCCGTCCACGTCCGCGTCGGTGCAGATGACCACCTTGTTCCAGCGGAGATTGGCCAGGTCGAAGTTGTTCAGGTCCTTGCCGTGCTTGGCCACCTCCACGCCGCAGCCCAGGACCTTCAGAAGGTCCGTGATGATGTCGCTCTTGAAGATGCGGGTGTAGTCGGCCTTCAGGCAGTTGAGGATCTTGCCCCGGACGGGCATAATGCCCTGGAACTCCGCGTCCCGGCCCATCTTGCAGGAGCCCAGGGCGGAGTCGCCCTCCACGATGTACAACTCCCGCCGTTCCGGGTCCCGGCTGCGGCAGTCCACGAACTTTTCCACCCGGCTGACGATGTCCATGGAGCCGGTGAGCTTTTTCTTGATGTTGAGCCGCTGGCGCTCCGCCTGTTCCCGGCTGCGTTTGTTGATGAGCACCTGCTCGGCCATCCGGTCGGCCTCGGCCTTGTGCTCGATGCACCAGATCTCCAGCTTTTCCCGGAAGAAGTCGTTCATGGCCTCCTGAATGAACCGGTTGGTGATGGACTTCTTGGTCTGGTTCTCATAGCTGGTCTGGGTGGAGAAACAGTTGGTCACCAGGACGAGGCAGTCCTGCACGTCCTGGAAGGATATCTTCGACTCGTTCTTCTGATATTTGCCGATCTTCTTGATGTAGGCGTCGATGGCGTAGACGAACCCCTGCCGGGCGGCCTTGTCCGGGGCGCCGCCGTGCTCCAGCCAGGAGGAGTTGTGGTAATACTCCAGCAGATTGACCCGGTTGGAGAAGCAGAAGGCCGCGGAGAGCCGGACCTTATACTCCTGCTTGTCCTCCCGGTCCCGGCCCCGGCGCTCCGCCTCGATGAACACCGGGGCGGTGAGGGTATTTTCGCCGGCGGTCTCGGTCACATAGTCCAGGATGCCGTTTTCGTATACATAGTCGGTGGTCTCGAACCGGCTGCCGTGCTGGATGCGCAGCCGGAAGGTGACCCCGGCGTTCACCACCGCCTGCCGGCGCAGGGTCTCGCGGAACCACGCCTCCGGGATGTCGATGTCCGTGAACACCTCCAGGTCCGGTTTCCACCGGTGGGTGGTGCCGGTCTTCTTCCGGTCGGCGGGGGCCTTTTTCAGGCCGCCCACGATCTCGCCCTTCTCAAAGCGCAGGTCATACCGGCTGCCGTCCCGCCAGACGGTCACGTCCATGTACTCGGAGGAATACTGGGTGGCGCAGGCGCCCAGGCCGTTCAGACCCAGGGAGTATTCATAGCTCTCGCCCTCGTCGTTGCCGTATTTGCCGCCGGCGTACAGCTCGCAGTAGACCAGCTCCCAGTTGTAGCGGTTCTCCGCAGGGTTGAAGTCCACCGGGCAGCCCCGGCCGAAGTCCTCCACCTGGATGGACCGGTCCTCGAACCGGGTGACGGTGATGATGTCCCCGTAGCCTGCCCGGGCCTCGTCGATGGAGTTGGACAGGATCTCGAACACCGAGTGCTCGCAGCCCTCCAGCCCGTCGGAGCCGAAAATGACCCCCGGACGCTTGCGCACCCGGTCCGCTCCCTTGAGCTGGCTGATGGATTCGTTGCCGTAAATTTCCTTCTTCGCTTTTGCCATGATATCCTCGCTGTTACCTATATGTTGATGTCCGGTGGACATAATTAACCTAGTATAAGCACAGTATAACATATTTATAGAAAAAAGCAAGAAAAGGGCGGGGACAACGCCCCGCCAAGGAAAGATGCGCAAACGATTTTTCTCTCTGGGGATAGTATACGTCTAAAACGGGACAAATACAAATACACTTTATGGTAAAAGGGGGATATGGACATGCCGGAATATGTTTTGAAGGCCCTGTTCGTGGTGATGGGGCTGGTGCTGATCTGGCGGGCGTACGCTCTGGCGCCGCAGATGAAGACCTGGCTCTCCAGGGGGTGCCTGCACGCCATGGCAGGGCTGGCGGCCCTGCTGGCGGGCAATACGGCAGGGAGCCTGCTGGGGCTGGGGGTGGGGCTCAACGGCCTGACGCTCCCCGTGTCGGCCGTTCTGGGCGCGCCGGGCGTAGGTCTTCTCTGGGCCGTGAAGTATCTTCTATAATGGGGCCCATAAAAGGCCCTCAGGCCCGAAAATGCTGTTGCGATTTACTAAACCAAAGCGGGAAAGCGCCCGAAAGCTTTATTCAATCTCACAAAATCAGCGCAGAGCGGTTGACAGGGGAAAAAAACGGTGCTATGCTAACGCTCGAAAATTGAATCGCTGAACAGAGGCGCGGTTTTCATGAGTATCTGCCGTCCAGGGCCAGACAGCCGGACACGGAGAAAGGGAACGCCGCCGAAGCGATAAGGAGGATGTCTGAACTTCTTACCGCTGGGCCGTCGGAGAATATCCGCCGGACTGTCACAAGTTTTTGTGGAGCGCTGTCATGGCCGATGGAAAGCCCTTTGGGCTCATACCGAGAATTCCGTGGATCGCTTGACAAAGCGGTCCAATTTTCTTTATGGCCTTGCCCGCAAGACATCCTTGCACCCCGGCGGCGGGTCTTTTCCCGCCAGACTTCGTTGGCCGCCCCTTGAAATACACAAAGTATTCCTTGGGAGCGTCCGCCTTGCCTGACGAGAAAATCCCTTGCCGCCAGGCACAAGTCCATCTTCCGGACAAGGCCTGGCCTCCCCGCCGGGCGCTGGCGACAGGGCCGAGAGGACAGAGCGCCGAAAAAGAGATTTTTGAAAAGGAGAACAAAACAATGACAAGAAGACTTACCGCAATGCTGGTGGCCCTGTGCCTGGTGCTCAGCCTGAGCGCCGCCGCCTTTGCCGACGAGGCCGACGAGGCCGTCGACGCCGAAGCTGAAGAGGCCCTCATCCCCGAGGTCCCCGACCTGACCGACGTGGACACCAGCGCCATCCCCGGCGTGGAGGA
>CANRNU010000039.1 GCA_947632005.1 uncultured Oscillospiraceae bacterium
GGGGCCCGGCCGGGCCAGACGGAGTCGGCCACGCCCTATCTCTGCGTCAGCGCCGCCATGCTGGACGGCCGCAAGCAGGACGCAGTATCCCTGCTGGACGAGATATTGAACCACACCCGCTTTGACGACGCCCAGTACATCTTCAACATCCTCCGCCAGGAGCGCATCGCCCTGGAGCAGAACGTCATCATGGGCGGCAACGGCTTCGGCCTGCTGCGGGCGGGGGCCGGCTGCTCCGCCAAGGGCGCCGTGACGGAGACCCTCTCCGGCATCACCATGCTCCGGTGGCTCCAGCGGACGGAAAAGTCCTTTGAACAGCAGGGCGATGCCCTGTGCCGGACCTTGGCCGGCCTTTGCGGGCGGCTGTTCTCCCGGGCCCGGCTCACCCTGAGCCTGACGGGGCCGGAGGACCGTCCCTGGGTGGACAGCGTCCTGGCCGTGCTGTCGGACGCCCCCATGGGCGCGTCGGCCCGCTATCCCCTGTTCCCGGCGAAGAGGGAGGGCTTTGTCATCCCCGCCGAGATCGGCTTCGCCGCCAAGGCGGCCAACCTCACCGGCCTGGGCAGGACCTACACGGGCGCGGACCGGGTGGGCGCCAAGATACTGACCTACGACTACCTGTGGAACGAGGTCCGGGTGAAGGGCGGCGCCTACGGCGTGGGCCTGAGCGTCCGGCCGGACGGGAACGTGGGCCTCACCAGCTACCGGGACCCCAGCCCCGCCGGGACCCTGGACATCTTTGGCCGGACCGGCCAGGTCCTGCGGGACGCGTGCGCCGGGGGCGGGAGCCTGGACAAGTACATCGTCAGCACCGTCTCCGACCTGGAGCCCGTTCTGACGCCCCGGACAGCGGGCACCCGGGCCGCGGCGCTGTATCTGAACGGCCAGCAGCCGGAGGACCTGCAGCAGGAGCGCCGGGAGATCCTTCACACCACGCCGGAGCAGCTTCTGGCCTTCGCGGAGGCCCTGGACGCTGTCAACGCCGCGGACCGGGTCTGCGTCATCGGCGGCAGGGCCGTGCTGGACGCATGCCAGGGGCTGGACAGCGTGGAACCGCTGCAATGAGCGGCGTCGGACTTGTTAAAAAATAATCTTTTCCGTTCCCCCCTTGACTGTTATAAGTATTGTGCTAAGATGATGCGGGTCCGGCATATACCGGCGAACGGAGGGCGCATCATCCATGGAAATGACCCAGAGAAACGAGATCACCGAGGGGGTCATCTGGAAACAGCTCCTGCTGTTTTTCTTCCCCATTCTGATCGGCTCGTTTTTCCAGCAGCTTTACAACACCGTGGACACCATCATCGTGGGCCAGTACGTGGGCAAGGAGGCCCTGGCGGGCGTGGGCAGCACTGGTCAGGTCATCAACCTGTGGGTGGGCTTTTTCATCGGTCTGGCCGGGGGCGCGTCGGTGATCATCTCCCAGTACTACGGCGGCCGCAGCGGTGAGGCCCTCTCCCAGGCAGTACATACCGCCGTCGCCCTGGCGCTGGCCGGGGGCGCGGTGCTGACAGCGGTGGGCCTCGCCACCGCCCGGGTCTCCCTGCAGGTCCTGGACGTGCCCGGGGACGTGATGGACGAGGCCATGACCTATATCACCGTCTTCTACACCGGGCTCATCCCCTGTCTTGTCTACAACGTGGGCACCGGCATCCTCCGGGCCATCGGCGACTCCAAAATGCCCCTTTATGTGCTCATCGCCTGCTGTGTGGTGAACATCGTGCTGGACCTGCTGTTCGTGGTGGCCTTCCACTGGAACGTGTTCGGCGTGGCCCTGGCCACGGTATTTGCCCAGACGGTCAGCGCCGTGCTCATCATGCTCCGGCTCATGCGCACGAAGGACGCCTACCGGGTGGCCCTCCGGCAGATCCGCTTCCACGGTCCCATGCTCCGGCGCATCATCCGTCTGGGCCTGCCCACCGGCATGCAGTCGGTGCTGTATTCCATCTCCAACCTGGTCATCCAGGCAGCGGTGAACAGCTTCGGCACCAATGCGGTGGCCAGCTGGTCGGCGGTGAGCCGCATCGACGGCTTCATCTGGATGGTCATGGAGGCCTTCGCCATCTCCGTCACCACCTTCGTGGGCCAGAACTTCGGCGCGGGCAAGTATGACCGGGTCCTCCGGGGCACCCGGGTGTGCCTGGGCATGACCGCCGGGACCATCTTCCTGCTGAGCATGCTGGAGATCGCCTTCGCCGGCCCCATCCTGCGCATCTTCACCGGGGACGCGGACGTGGTGGCCCAGGGCACGGCCTTTATCCGGGTCTGGGCCCCGGCGTACACCGTCTATGTGTTCGTGGAGATATTCTCCGGGACGGTCCGGGGCGTGGGCGAGGCGCTGCTGCCCATGATCATCACCATCTTCGGCGTGTGCGTGCTGCGGCTCATCTGGATATGGGGCGTGGTCCCCTTCCACAGGACCCCCGCCATGGTGGCCGCCAGCTATCCGGTCACCTGGGGCGTCACCGGCCTGGTCTTCATCTTCTATTACCTGCGCAAAAACTGGCTCCGGCGGCACATCCCGGAGGGACAAAAGCTTGCCCTCTGACGGCGAAAAAGCCTTGCTGTTTTCCTGGAAATGGTTCATAATAATGATCGGCGCAGCGCCTGCGGCGTTTCGCCATCAGATGAGCATTATGGAACACACATCTCATAAAGGACGGTTTTTCTCATGAGAGACATCGGCAAATATCAGGGCATCATCCCCGCTTTTTACGCCTGCTATGACGGCCAGGGCGGCATCAGCACCCAGCGGACGAAGCAGTGGGCGGCGTACCTGCTGGGCCTGGGAGTCAAGGGCGTGTACGTATGCGGCTCCTCCGGCGAGTGCATCTACCAGGGCGTGGCCGACCGCAAGAAAACCCTGGAGGCCGTGATGGAGACGGTGGGAGGCAAAATGACCGTCATCGCCCACGTGGCTTGCAACAACACCGCCGACAGCGTGGAGCTGGCCGGACATGCCCAGCGCCTGGGGGTGGACGCCATCGCCGCCATCCCGCCCATCTACTTCCGGCTGCCGGAGCGCTCCATCGCCCGGTACTGGAACGACATCTCCGCCGCGGCTCCCGACACGGATTTCATCATCTACAACATCCCCCAGCTGGCCGGCACGGCCCTGACCATGCCCCTTTTCCGGGAGATGCTGAAAAATCCCCGGGTGGCCGGGGTGAAGAACAGCTCCATGCCCATCCAGGACATCCAGATGTTCAAGGCCGAGGGCGGAGCGGACTTCGCGGTGTTCAACGGCCCGGACGAACAGCTCGTGGGCGGTCTCGCCATCGGGGCAGACGGCGCCATCGGCGGCACCTATGGGGTCATGCCGGAGCTCTACATGAAGATCTTCGACCTGTGCCGGGCCGGCCGGTACGACGAGGCCCGGCCCATCCAGTACGCCTGTAACGACATCATCGCCGAGCTCTGCGCCGGGCAGGGCCACATGTACGCCCTCATCAAGGAGGTCATCCGGCGGCGGACCGGCATCGACCTGGGCGGTGTGCGCAGGCCCCTGGCGGACTGCGAGCCCGGGGACGAGCCCCATGTGCTGCGCAGCATCGGGCTCATCGACGAGGCCATCCAAAAATACTGCTGAGCACAAAAGAGACCATGGCGGCGGACACGCGAGACGTCCGCCGCCATGGCTTTTCATTTACTGTTTTTCCGCCTTTTTCAGGGCGGCCAGGACTTTTTTCTGGGCGGGGAACCGGTCCTGCCGGCGGTAGAGCTTTTCATATCCCTCCCGCAGGGCCCGGGCATCCTCCGGCCGCAGCAGCGCCGCCAGGGGCGCCGTGAAGCCGTGAACGGCCTGGAGCATCCAGAACGCCGTCACCGGCTCCCGGTGCTCCATAGGGGCCCGGTAGATATACGCCAGCACCGCCCGGACCTCCTCCGGGTCCGGACCGGCGTCCAGCATCTGCCCCAGGAGCTTTTCCGCGTCCTCTCCGAAATGGCCGTGGCACGGGTCGTCCTTGGGGCCGGGGGTCAGGCCGAAGATCCCGGCTCCCGGCTTTTTGTCCCTCTCCAGCTGTTCCGCCCTGGCAACATAGTCCTCCCAGAGGGAACGGACTTCATCCAGCCAGTTCATGCCCAGGGATTCTCCGTGGGATAGGGCAGGGTCTTGGGCTGGTTGTAGGCGATGTCGCCCACGCCCAGGAACTTGAACACCTCGAACAGGGCCTTTCCGTAATGGCCGAAGGCCACCGCCCCGTGGTGGGGATAGCGCTTCTGGATGAGCACATGGCGGTAGAACCGGCCCATCTCGGGGATGGCAAACACACCGATGCCGCCGAAGGAGCGGGTGGGCACATCCAGGACCTCCCCCTGGGCGATATAGGCCCGGAGAGTCCCCTCGCTGTCGCACTGGAGGCGGTAGAAGGTGATATCCCCCGCGGCGATGTCCCCCTCCAGGGTGCCCCGGGTGAAGTCGGGCTCAGACCCCTGGGGCTCCAGGAGCCGGTGCTGGATGAGCTGGTATTTCACCGCCCGGTCCGAGCAGAGCTTGCACGCCGGCGTGTTGCCGCAGTGGAAGCCCATAAAGGTGTCGGTGAGCTTGTACCCCAGCTTGGCGATGCCGTCCTCGTCATAGATGTACTTGGGCACGGAGTTGTTGATGTCCAGCAGGGTCACCGTGTCGCCGGACACGCACATGCCGATGTACTCGGAAAGGGCGCCATAGATGTCCACCTCGCAGGACACGGGGATGCCCCGGCTGGCCAGGCGGGAGTTCACATAGCAGGGCTCGAAGCCGAAGCTCTCGGGGAAGGCGGGCCAGCACTTGTCGGCGAAGGCCACATACTTCCGGGCGCCCCTGTGCTGCTCCGCCCAATCCAGCAGCGTCAGCTCGAACTGGGCCATCCGGGCCAGCAAGTCGGGATAGTATTTCCCCTCGCCCATCTCCTTGGCCATATCCGCGCACACGTCGGGGATGCGCTCGTCGCCGGCGTGGGCCTGATAGGCCACCAGCAGGTCCAGCTCGGAGTTTTCCTCCACCTCCACGCCCAGCTCGTACAGCCCCTTGATGGGGGCGTTGCAGGCGAAGAAATCCTGGGGCCGGGGGCCGAAGGTGATGATCTTCAGGTCCTTCAGGCCCAGGATGGCCCGGGCCACAGGGATGAAGTCGGCGATCATCGCCGCCACGTCCTCCGCCGTGCCCACCGGGTACTCCGGGATATACCCCTTCAGATGGCGCATACCCAGGTTATAGGAGCAGTTGAGCATGCCGCAGAAGGCGTCGCCCCGGCCATTGATCATGTCGCCGTCCCCCTCGGCAGCCGCCGCGAACATGCAGGGGCCGTCAAAGTTCTTGGCGATGAGGGTCTCGGGGGTCTCGGGGCCGAAGTTCCCCAAAAACACCACCAGGGCGTTGCACCCGGCCTGGGTGACGTCCGCCACTGCGTCCAGCATGTCCTTTTCGTTCTCCACCGTCACCGGGCACTCGTACAGCTCCCCCCGGTACTCCTCCACGATGGCCCTGCGCCGCTTCTGGGACAGCCCGATGGGAAAGCAGTCCCGGGAAACGGCAATGATGCCCAATTTGACTTCCGGAATGTTGGTCAGCATAGTATTTCCTCCTTTATCCTCCGCCCGTTCCCGGCGGCATTATTCCCATTTCCGTCCGCCGGACCGCCCGGACCGGCCTCAGCCGTTCAGCACCGGAAACAGCCCCTTCATGGCGGGATAGATCTCTTGGAATTTCCGGTATTGGACCTCATACCGGGCGGCGATCTCCGGGTCAGGCTCCACCGTGCCAGTGACCTTCACCAGCTTTTCCGCAGCCTCCTGCACAGACCCGTACTCCCCGCAGGCCACCGCGGCCAGCATGGCGCCGCCGTAGCCGGGGCCCTCCTCGGACTCGATGCGCTCCAGCTCCAGGCCGCAGACGTTGGCGATGATCTTCCGCCACAGGGGGCTCCTGGCCCCGCCGCCGCAGATGCGGCTCCGCTTCACGTCGATGCCCAGGCTCCGGGCCACCTCCAGGCAGTCCCGGATGCCGAAGGCCACCCCCTCCAGCACCGCCTGGGTCATGTCCGCCCGGCAAGTGTCCATGGACAGGCCCACAAAGACGCCCCGGGCCTCGGTGTCGTTGATGGGGCTGCGCTCGCCCATCAGATAGGGCAGGAAGAACACCCGGTCCCGGCCCAGCATGTGGTCGGTGATGGCGCGCTGCTCCCCGGCATAATCCGCCGTGCCGATGACGCCGTCCATCCACCACCTGTTGCAGGAGGCAGCGGACAGCATGCAGCCCATGAGATGGTAGCTGCCGTCGGCGTGGGCGAAGGAGTGCAGGGCGTTGTGCCTGTCCACCCCGAAATGCCTGCTGGCAATGAAGATGGTGCCGGAGGTGCCTAGAGAGATGTTGCAGGCCCCCTCCCCCACAGTGCCGGTTCCCACCGCCGCGGCGGCGTTGTCCCCCGCGCCGGCGCAGACCTTCACGGTCTCGGGCAGGCCCAGCTCCCGCGCCATGTCCGGCCGCAGCGTGCCCACCACCTGGCTGCTCTCGCAGACCGCCGCCATCTGGTCTTCCCGCAGGCCGCAGATATCCAGCATCTCCCGGCTCCAGCGCCTGTGCTCCACGTCGAACAGCAACGTTCCGGAGGCGTCCGACGGGTCCGTGCAGTGGACGCCGGCGAGGATGTAGTTTACATAATCTTTCGGGAGCATGATCTTGCTGATCCGGGCGAACAGCTCCGGCTCATTTTCCCGCATCCAAAGGAGCTTGGGCGCGGTGAAGCCGGCGAAGGCGATGTTCGCGGTACACCGGGACAGCCTCTCCCTGCCCACCACGGTATTCAGCCACCGGGTCTGGCTGGCGGTGCGGCCGTCGTTCCAGAGGATGGCGGGGCGCAGGACGTTGTCGTTCCCGTCCAGAGCCACCAGGCCGTGCATCTGGCCGCCGCAGCCGATACCGGCCACCTGCGAGGCGTCAAAGCCCGCCGTCAGCTCCCGGATGCCGGCGACCGTCTCCCGCACCCAGTCCGTCGGGTCCTGCTCGGACCAGCCGGGCCGGGGAAAGGAGAGCGGATACTCCCGGGAGACGACGTTCAGGACCCTGCCCTCCCCGTCCATCAGCAAAAGCTTGACGGCGGAAGTGCCCAGGTCGATACCGATGTACAGCATGGCTCTCATCCCTCCGCTCCGGGCCGTCCGGCCTCGGTCTTTCTCACGATTTTATATTTAACATATCCCGTATCGGTTTGTCAAACGCTCCCGGGCCCGCCGCCGGAGAACGGGCCGTTCCCGACCGCGCAAAAAGCCCTGCAGTCGTGAGACTACAGGGCTTTTGCTGTGGAGCTGCTGGGCGGATTCGGACCGCCGACCTCGTCATTACCAATGACGCGCTCTACCGACTGAGCTACAGCAGCTGGCGACCGAGAAGGGACTTGAACCCTCGACCTCCGGCGTGACAGGCCGGCATTCTAACCGACTGAACTACTCGGCCAACTGCTTCATTGCGAGCTTATTGATTATACTGGCTTCTCGTCCCTCTGTCAAGAAAAATTTCTTTTCCGCGGGAATTTTCTCCGAATGGCCCGCTGCGGCGCCCTTTTATTTCTTAATTTTATTAACCATTTCGCAAATTTTCGTAATTTTTTGTTGTATTTTCTTGCAACATCGTTTATAATGGTGTCCAACCATAAGTAAAAAGGTAGTGATATTATGTCTGGTAATCATTCCGCGCACTCCGCGCACTCTTCCCAGCGCACCTCTTCCGGCTCCACCGGGAAGGTCGCGCTTCTGATCGTGCTGCTGGTCGTCGTCGTACTGGCGTTGGGCATTTTGCTGGCCCAGCTGCTGGGCTTCGACATCTTCGGCGGCCTGGGCGGCGGCAACGCCACCGCCAACGTGGCCCCCGGCATTTTCACCCAGGTGGAGGCCGAATACAGCAGCGGCAAAAACGTCGCCGGCAACCTGACCATCACCCAGGGCACCCAGCGTCCGGAGGAGATTCCCGAGACCGCGGACGTGGTCCTGCTGGATATCTCCTGGACCGGCAAAAAGGAGATGAGCGAGCCGCTGTACATCACCGTCAGCGACCCCAGCTTCACGGATGGCGACGGTCTGGCGATATACCACTTTAACCACGCCGGACAGTGGGATAAGGTCGGCGAGTATGAGATCAGCAACAACTCCGTCACCTTCCTGGCCACCGAGCTGTCCCCCTTCGCGTTCCAGGTCCTGAGCTCCGAGCCGGAGCCCCTCGCCACGGAGGAGCCCACCGTTACGGCGGAGCCTACCGCCACCCCCGAGCCCACCCCTGAGCCCACCCCCGCGACCATCCCGGTGGCGGACTACGGCACATATACCGGCGTGCGGACCGGCGCGTACACACTGGCCAGCGAGATGGAGGACGACCAGGTCTATGTGGTAGCCCTGGTGAAGGACCTCCCCGCCGATGCCATCGCCGCGCCCAGTGATACGGCGGACGGCGAACAGACCGAGGGCTCCACGGACGGCTCCTCGGAGGAGACCTCCGACGGCGGCCTCACCATCTCCTATGTGGATGCTCCGGAGGCCACCACAGCCGCGGAGACCGCGCCGGATCCGGCCGCGGCGGCCACGCCTGTCCCCAACACGGCCAGCGCCACCGTCCTGCTGAATCTGGACGGCCAGAACCTGAGCCTGGTGGACATGCCCCTGATCCAGGACGACGCCGGCACCTGGTTCCTGGGCGGCCCTGTCACCGAGGGCATGCTCTGGACCTCCAACCGGGACGCCTATAAGGACGAGCACCGCTTCTCCCTGAAGAACAACGACCGCTACCTGAACCTGGACGACAACGACCAGAACGTGGTCCTGAACGACAACGGCACCCGGACCCGCTGGCTGGTCGAGGCGGCCACGCTGGGCAACGGCACCACCGCTTCCATTCTGAACTACCGGAACGACAGCCGCTATTACGTCAATCAGATGTCCATGATCGCGGAGACCCTGGCCGGCGGCGCCGCCTCCGTGACGCCCACCCAGGCCCCCGACGGGACCACGCCCGCCGCCACGACCACCGGTCCTGTGTATGTGGGCGTGGCTCCTCCGGCGGACACCTCCGTGATCCTGGAGAAGCTGGGCTTCACCGTCACCACCGAGCAGAGCCAGTCCCTGCAGCTCGTCCTGTTCAAGCTGGATGAGAGCCTGACCGCCCCGGCGGGCGCCGTCAATGTGCTGGAGCACAACATCATCGTCCCCGAGATCACCGAGGGCACCAACCTGAGCACCCTGGCCATCCGGGACGGCGACGTCTTCCTCCAGCTGGGCGTCGATTACACCCTGAACGCCCGGGTCGTGGATGACCATGTGGTGGTCGTCATTCAGTTCATGGGCGCTTATTCCGGCCAGATCGTGCGGACCTATTCCGGTACTACCATCGTCACCAACGAGATGCCCGCACCCTCCGCCTCGCCGACGACCAGTCCCACCGCGGTCCCCTCTCCCACACCCGGCGGCGGCGGCGAGGGCAGTAACATCGCGCCTCCCGCGCCTGTGAATCCCAGCGGCGGCGGCAGCAGCGGCAGCGAGCCCGCGACGAAGACCAACACCCCCGTTGAACCCGAGGAAACCGACAACACCGGCGGCAGCAGCGGCGGCGGCGAGGGCAACGAAGGGACCTCCTCCAATACCCCCTCGTGATTACACAACTCCCATTACAAAGCGCATCGCCTGCGGGCGATGCGCTTTTTTACTGACCTTCTTTTTATTTATCCCTCCGGGAGCGGCATCTCCTCTGGTTCCGCCGTCTCCGGCAGCTCCGTCCGGGGCGCCTCCTCCCGGCTCTCCAGCAGGCCCCAGACCACCCAGAGCATCGGTGCCGTCAGGCTCAGGTTCAGGCAGAAGAAGTCCTGGATGAGGTAGCACACGAAGGCTGTGCCCAGGGCCGGGTACAGCGCGCCGTGCTTCCGGCGCCGGAACCAGGTGACCAGACTGCACGCCACCGCGGCGAAAAACGCCAGCGCGCCAAACAGCCCCACATTCATCAGATAGCCCAGATAGGCGTTATGGGGATTGAGCACCGATACTGTCCGGCCCCGCTGCTCATTGGTCCAGGTGATGTCGAAGCGCAGGCTCGTGGTTCCGGGGCCGCCCCCCAGCCAGGGCTTTTCCAGGAAAAGCTGCCAGCCCTGCTTCCATATCTGCCCCCGGTGGGAGCCGAATTCATCGGCCAGATGGCCGTGGAGCACCTGGCTCATCTCATAGAGGGTCCCGCTCTTTCCCGGCCAGAAATACAGCGCCGCCAGCCCAGCCGCAGTCACGCCGCCGCTGACGCCCCCCGCGATCCTGGCGGCTCTGTCCCGCTGGATGACCACCGGCACGGCCACGATCACGGTCCCCGCCGCCGCCACCACGCCGGCGTCCACGTCGATGAGCCCCAGCATCACCACCACGAATGCCCCGGGAAGGAGCAGCAGCCTGTCCCGCCTGTAGGGCGACAGAGCTCCGTATACCGGCAGCAGGCCCGCCGGCAGGCACAGATAGGACGCCAGCAGGTTCGTGTTCCCGATGGTCCCCAGAAAGGCGCTGTTGTAGGCCACATACTTGTCGTAATAGTTGGTCCCGTCGGGATAAAACCCGAAGGGATCCAGGCCCAACAGCTGCAGCACCGCGATGAAGCAGCACACCACAGCCGCCGCCGCCGCGGCCCACGCGTACCGGCGCCGGGGCCGGCCCAGCATGGACACCCCCAGGAAGATGAGGCAGTACAGGACCGTCGTCAGATATCCGTCCATACGGTCGGCGCCCAGGAGCGTCACCGCGCCGTATTCGGAAACGCACGCGGATACGCCGCCGATGGCCATGAACAGGGCAATGGCGATATGCGCCGGACGCACGTCCACCTTATACCGCTCCCCCGTGACCCGTCCGCACACCAGCAGCACGATCACCGCCGCCGCCCACAGGCCGGTGGCAATGGCAAAAAACCAGAATTTCGACTCCGTGATGGTGTGGTAGCCCTGAAACCCCACGAACAGGGGAAACACGCCCAGCATCAGGAGGATGAATTTATCCGTGACCCAGCGGGCCCGCTCCAGAAAGGGAAACTCCATCGCACGCTCCTTTCTCCGTCTTTCTATATTATACATTGTTCCCGCCGGGACCACAAGTGATTGAAATATTGGCGATCCTATGATATAGTATAGGGTACTTTCCACGGAAAAAGGAGGCCGGCAGGTCGGATGGACAGCTTCTATGCCCTCATCGCCCGGATGAAGAACATCGACCGCTGGGCTCTGATGCGCTCGGTGACCCGGGAGAACGTCCAGGAGCACAGCCATATGGTGGCGGTGCTGGCCCACGCCCTGGCGGTCATCCGCCGGGAGGTGTACGGCGTGCCCTGCGACGCGAACGCCGCCGCGGCTGCCGCCCTTTACCACGACGCCGGGGAGATCCTGACCGGGGACCTGCCCACCCCCATCAAGTACAACAACCCCGAGATCATGGCCGCCTACCGGCAGGTGGAGGCCGCCGCGGCCCAGAAACTGCTGGGGATGCTGCCGGAGGAGCTGCGTCCGGCCTATGCGCCCCTGCTGGCCGGCCCGGACCCGGACCTGAAGCCCCTGGTGAAGGCCGCGGACAAGCTCTCCGCCTATATCAAGTGCATCGAGGAGCGCCGGGCTGGCAACGACGAGTTCCTCCAGGCGGAGCGGAAGACCCTGGAGACCCTCCGGGGCTACCATATGCCCGAGGTGGACTATTTCCTGGAGAAGTTCATCCCCGCCTTCGAGCGGACCCTGGATGAACAGGGCACCATGGATTATCAGGAACCAAATCTGAATATACTGTCCGAAAAGGAGACTTGACAATATGCGTATGCATGCCGAAGACAAGACGATGGAAAAGATCGTGGCCCTGTGCAAGAACCGGGGCTTCATCTTCGCCGGCTCCGAGATATACGGCGGCCTGGCCAATTCCTGGGACTACGGCCCCCTGGGCGTTCTCATGAAGCAGAACGTGAAAAACGCCTGGTGGAAGAAGTTCGTCCAGGAGAGCCCCTACAACGTGGGCCTGGACGCCGGTATCCTCATGAACCCCCGGGTGTGGGAGGCCTCCGGCCATGTGACCAACTTCAACGACCCCCTCATCGACTGTAAGGGCTGCAAGCGCCGCCACCGTGCCGACAAGCTCATCGAGGAATGGGCCAAGGAGACCGGCACCGACATCAACGTGGAGGCCCTGACCAACGACGAGATGGTGGACTACATCCGGGAGAAGAAGATCCCCTGCCCCGGCTGCGGCGCCACGGATTTTTCCGACATCAAGAAGTTCAACCTGATGTTCAAGACCCACCAGGGCGTCACCCAGGAGTCCGGCACGGACGTGTATCTGCGGCCGGAGACCGCCCAGGGCATCTTCGTGGACTACAAGAGCGTGCTGCGCACCACCCGGAAAAAGCTGCCCTTCGGCATCTGCCAGATCGGCAAGAGCTTCCGCAACGAGATCACCCCGGGCAACTTCACCTTCCGCATCCTGGAGTTCGAGCAGATGGAGCTGGAGTTCTTCTGCGCCCCCGGCACGGACCTGGAGTGGTTCGACTACTGGCGGAACTTCTGCCACCAGTGGCTCGTCGACCTGGGCATGACGGACGAGTATCTGCGCCTGCGGGACCACACCCCCGAGGAGCTGAGCTTCTACTCCAAGGCCACCACGGACTTTGAGTACCTGTTCCCCTTCGGCTGGGGCGAGCTGTGGGGCATCGCCGACCGGACCGATTACGACCTGACCCAGCACCAGACCTTCTCCGGCGAGAAGATGGAATATAAAGAAGAGGGCATGGCCGAGGGCTTCATCCCCTACGTCATCGAGCCCTCCCTCGGCGCGGACCGGGTCATGCTGGCCTTCCTCATCGACGCTTACGACGAGGAGCAGGTGGGCGTGGACAAAAAGGGTAATCCCGACGTGCGCACCGTGCTGCACCTGCACCCCCAGCTGGCACCCTACAAGTGCGCCGTGCTGCCGCTGTCCAAGAAGGATGTGCTCTCCGGCCCGGCCAGGGAGCTCTACGCCCAGCTGGCCAAGGAGTTCTCCTGCGACTACGACGAGACTGGGTCCATCGGCAAGCGCTACCGCCGGCAGGACGAGATCGGCACGCCCTTCTGCGTGACCCTGGACTTCCAGACCGTGGGCGACGGGGAGATACCCGCCGACCACTGCGTCACCGTCCGGGAGCGGGACTCCATGGAGCAGGTCCGCATCCCCATGGACCAGGTAGCGGACTACATCGCCCAGCGGATCAAGTACTGAGTTGGAAGAGCGCCGTCCGCCCGCCCAGGAGGAGCATCTGACCGCGGGCCAGAGCTTTGTGAAGTCCATCCGGCCCCTGGGGTGCGCGCTGTTTCTCATCATGGGCATCCTGGGCACGGTGCTGTGCTTCACCGTGGGCCGGGACCCCATCCCGGGCTACCAGCCGCCGGAGCGGGCTTCCTATGAAAACGACCTGTCCCAGCTGGTATATGTGCTGGAGACCCAGGTATTCCCGGAGCTGCCGGACATTGAGCTGTCCGCGGAGGTGACGGGCGACACCGTCACGGTGACGGTGGCCAGCGGCAACTTTGCCGTGGCCCGGGCCGCCATCCTGCGGTATTTCCCGGAGGACCTTATCGAATTTGCTGAAGGGGGCTGAAAGCGCGTGAAGATCAAAGTCGCGGCCGCCGCGCCGGAGCTGCTGCCCGGCCAGCCGGGCCAGAATATGGCCAACGTCCTGGCTGCCATCAGCCGGGCCCGGGAGGACGGAGCAGGGATCCTGGTGCTGCCCGCGGGCCTGCCGGAGGACATGAACCGGGGCGCCCTGGAGCGCCAGGCGGGAAAGATGACGGTCTACCCCATCATGAAGCAGTCCCTGCCCCGGGAGGAACTGGCCCATCCCCACGGGGACATGGACATCCTGTGCTGCTCGTCGGACACGCCCAGCACCGTCTCCTCCCACTACGACAACCTCAACCTGGCCGGCCTCGCCAGCCATGAGAACATGGCCGTGGTGGTCATGGCCTGCCCCATGGGCGGCGACGGCGGCACCCTGTACACCGGCCAGTGCGTCATCGCCCAGAATGGCGCCATTTTACAGAGCGCCGACGGCTATGTCTCCGCCCGGGTGTCCATCCCCAGCCGGGAGAAGGCAGCCCCTGCGGAGGACCTGGTCACCGACCAGCCCACCACGCCCTGGACCCCGTTTCCCGAGGAGCTGCCCCGGATCCTGAAGCTCCAGGGGGAGGGTCTGGCCCGGCGGATGATGCGCCTGGGGGCCACCCAGCTCACCGTACATATCGACCGGACCGCCTCCTCCCTGCTGGCCCTGACCGCCTGTGTCACGGCGGTGGATAAGCTGAAGCTGTCCCGGAAGAACATCCATGTGACCGCCGACGGCAACCGGGCCCACCAGATCGCCGCTGCCTTTGGGGTCACCCTGAACGGTCAGGGCGGCCTGGAGGTGGACAGCACCGACCTGACCACCCGGGTGCTGGAGGGCGTCCAGCCGGAGCACTACGCCGTGAACGCCACGGTCCCCCGGAGTGTGGCGCGACTCGCCATGCGTCACTACGCCAACACCTGCGGCGATATGGCGCTGTCCGTCCCCATCCGTTCCATCGCCCGGGACGACGACGCCCAGCCCTGGGTGCTGTACGATTTCCTGCTCCATTTCTCCCTGGTCTATGACCTGCCCAAGTGGACCCAGGCCAGGCTTTTGGAGGACACCTTCGAGCACACATACACGCTGGAGACCATCCAGAGCGTGCTGGACCGGTTCTTCGACACATACCGCCGCCCCTCCGCCTGCGACGGACCTGTGGTCTTTTCCACCGACGTGGTCCGGGAGACCTGATGAAAGGAGCCTGCGCCATGAGAAAGCTGTTCGCCTTTATCCTCGCGGCGGCCCTTTTGACGACCCCCGTTCTGGCCGCCGGAGGGCCCGCGGATGCCAGCGGCGAGACCGCCGGCGCCGATGGCTGCGCCCATCATTTTGAACTCACCGTGCTCCGGGAGGCCACCTGTGCGGACAAGGGCCTCGTGGCCTATACCTGCAGCAAATGCGGCCTGACCTATACGTCGGAGACGCTGGCGGACGGCGAGCACGACTATGAGCTCGCCAGGACCACCGCCACCTGCACGGAGGCAGGCAAGAACACCTATGTCTGCACCCGGTGCGGCGATACATACCAGGAGGACGCTCCCGCCGCCGGCCATGTGCCCGACGGACAGCCCGCCTCCTGCACCCACAGCCAGAGCTGCTCGGTCTGCGGGGAGATTTTGGAGCCGGCCACCGGCCACGATTACCAGTATCAATACGACGCCGAACAGGACGCGGACGGCACGTTCATCTCCTACGGCACCTGGAAGTGCTCCAACTGCGGCCGGACCCTGGCCGCCACCGAGGGCAACGCCCTGTATTACGCCAGCGTCCCCACGGAGAGACCCGCCTCCGCCACCGATGCGCTCACCGACGCGGACGCCGCCTCCGCCACCGACGCGGACACAGGCGCCGGGGACGAGGACAGTCCGGCGGAGCCCTCTCCCGAGACGGAGGACAGCGCCGGCGCCCCTGACCCCAAAAACGGCATGTGGCTGGTCGTCTCCGCCATCGCCCTGGTCCTCATCGTGGCGGAAGCCGTGGTGCTGGTGCGGTCCCTGAGCAAAAAGAAGGTCGAGCGCTGACCGCCTCCGGCCGGAGGGGAATGCCGTCATGTTCAAGAACAGGAAATTTGGATTCTATGCCGTCACCCTTTGCGTGACCGGACTTCTGTATACGTTCATCTGCGCCGGACTGGAAAGCGGACAGACGCAGATCATCCGCGCTGTCATCACCCCTGCCGGCGGCGGCTGGACGGCGGAAAAAATACAGCTCCCCATGACTGTGGGGAGCTTTCTTGCTGTTCCGCTGGCCTTTTTGTGCTGCACCGGTTTTCTCCGGGCCGGCATCCGGCAGACGCTCATCCCCTGTGCCGCCGCGGCGGCGCTGGGCTGCGTGGGACTGGTGTGCGCCAACGGTCTCGACATCTACGGCGGCGCGGCCTCCGGCCAGTACGGCCTGTTTTTCGCTGCGCTGCTGACCATGGAGTGCGCCTGCGTCATGGTCCGGATGGCCCTGGCGCTGCTGTGCCTGCAGTGGTTCTGCCGGTTCCGGGGCCGGGCGCTGGGCGCTGTCGCCATGGGCGCGCCCCTCTTTTCCGCCGTGGGGGCGGCGGCGCTGGCCCATTTCGTGCAGACCACCCTGCAGGGGGACTACCGCCCCCTCTATGTGGCCGTGGCGGCGGCGCTGGGGCTGCTGGCCCTGTCCACCCGCTTCCTGCTCCGGGACCGGCCGGAGGAGGCCGGGCTCTATCCGGACGGGGACGGCTATGCCCCCGCAGGGGAACCTGCGGAGCCGGAACCTCCCATGACTCTCTCCCGGATCCTGCGGGACCGGCGGACCTGGCAGCTCCTTTTGGCCATGGGCGCGCTGGCGGCGGCTGCCGCCGGGTGGTTCGGCTTTTTGGAGGACCGGCTCCTGACCAAGGGCGGCGGCGGGCCCACGCTGCTGGGGAGGGCCTCGCCCTGGCTGGCCCTGGGCGCCATCCTGGGCATCCCGGCCAGCTATGTCTTCGGCTGGCTCTGCGACCGGCTGAGTGTGTCCTGGACCTCTGTCCTGCTTGGCCTGGCGGAAATGGGCGCGGTGTACCTTCTCTGGCACTTCCCCAAGGAGGTCGCCCTGTGGACGGAGGGCGTGCCCCTGAGCCTGTCCGTGGGCCTGCTCATGGGCGGCGTGCCCACGGTGGTCCCCTGCGCCGTGGGCCATGTCTTTGGCCGGCAGCAGGCCATCTCCGCCTGTCGGGCGGTCTTTCCCGGTCTGCTGCTGCTGGCAGCCCTGACCGGTCCCGCCGGTACGCTCCTGGGCGGCGGCGCCCGCGCCCGGCTGTACGCGGTCCTGTTTTGCCTCGCCGCCCTCGGCGCTCTGGCGTCCCTTTTCCTCCGTCCGCCCAGGAAAACGCCGCCGGAAAAATGATACAGACAACAACGCCGCCGCAGGCGTCACCTGCGGCGGCGTTTCCCTATCCTCTTACAGCCGGACCTCTACCGGGGCGTTCAGCACCATGCTGTCCGGGGCCACCCGGCAGTCATAGGCCAGCACGTGCACTCCCGCGTCCCGGGCTCCCCGCAACGCGGCGGCAAAGGCCGGGTCCGTGGCCCCGTTGGGGGCAAAAAACGCCACACCCTCCATCTGGATGACAAACAGCACATACGCCCCGCCCCCGGACGCCGCGTAGGCCGCCAGTTCCCGCAAGTGCCTGGTCCCCCGCTGGGTGGGCGCGTCCGGGAAGAAGACTGCCCCCTCCCGCTCCAGGGTGACGCCCTTCACCTCCAGCAGCGCCAGCTCCGGCGTGAAGGCCGCAAAATCAAAGCGGCTGTCCCCATACCGGAACTCCGGTCGTATCTCCGTGCCCGTCGGAAACAGGTTCCCGGCCTGGAGCCACTCCTTTGCCGCGGCGTTGGGGGCCTGACTGTCCATGTTGATGAGCCGCTCGCCCTTCCGGACGGCCACCAGGTCGTACCGGGTCTTCCGGGGAGTGTTCTCTCCCGCCCCGGCCAGGTACACCTCCGCCCCCGGGACCAACAGCTCCCGGCAACGGCCCGTGTTCTTCACATGGACCGTCTCGGTGCGGCCATCCAGCTCCACAAGCGCAATAAAACGGTTGGGCCGGGCGATGAAGCGTCCGGCCGTGATGTCACTGTACCGCATAGTTTGCCGAGGCCAGCAGCTTCCGGGTGTACTCATGCCGGGGGCGGTCATAGACCTGGTCCACCGGACCGCTCTCCACGATGCGGCCGTCCTGCATCACCAGCACCCGGTCACAGATGGAGTAGACCACATTGAGATCGTGGCTGATGAACAGATAGCTCAGGTCCAGCTCCCGGCGCAGATCCCACAGCAGGTCCAGCACCTGGGCCTGGATGGTCACGTCCAGGGCCGACACCGGCTCGTCGGCGATGATGAATCTGGGCCGCTGGATGAGAGCCACGGCGATGGCCACCCGCTGGCGCTGGCCGCCGGAGAGCTCCCGGGGCTTCCGGGCGGCGCAGGACCGCTCCAGTCCCACCCGCTCCAGCATGTCCAGCACCCGGCGCTTCCGCTCCGGGCCGTCGTACTTGCCAAAGATACGCAGAGGCTCTTCCAGGATCCACCCCACGGTCCTGGTCGGGTTCAGGCTGGAGAAGGGGTCCTGGAACACCATCTGGGGCCGCTTGGTATAGTGGGTGACGGTCCCGGTGACGTTCTGCTCCGGGAGCATGCCCAGGATGGCCTTGGACAGGGTGGATTTGCCGCACCCTGACTCCCCCACCAGGCCCACGATCTGGCCCTGGCCGACGGAAAAGCTCACGTCGTGGACGATCTCCCGGCGCTTTTTCCGGCC
>CANRNU010000040.1 GCA_947632005.1 uncultured Oscillospiraceae bacterium
GGTGTAAGGCTGACGATGGCCCTGGGTCTTCCGATAGCCCTTCTTGGGCTTCATGTGGTAGACGCGGATCTTCTTGCTCTTGCCCTGCTTCACGACGGTGCCGGTGATGGTCTTACCGTCGATGTAGGGGGCGCCGAAGGTGTTCTCACCCTCGCCGGTGATGGCCAGGACCTTGTCGAAGGTCACGGTGGCGCCGGCCTCGGCGTCCAGCTTTTCCACGAAGATCACGTCGCCGGACGTCACGCGGTACTGCTTGCCGCCGGTCTCGATGATTGCGTACTTCATGCTGAAAAATTCCTTCCTTTCGGGCTCGCTGTCCCGGGTGCGGATGTCTCCGACTTGTGTGACCCTTTCAAAGCGGCTAAAGTATATTACCATCAAACCTGCTCATTGTCAACTGTTTTTTGCGTTTTCGTAAAGGCGCGGCCCCATACGATTTGACTTCTTGCCGGGAGAGGGGTACAATATGTCGGAAACTGGTGTCCGGGAGGTATGTGCGGTGAGAAAAGGAATGGGAAAATGGCTGCTTTGTCTGGTGCTGTGCGCGGGGCTGTTCGTGGCCGTCTATTTTTTGACGACGAGCCGGCGCTCCGAGACCGCCGCTGCGCCGGAGGCCGTTGCGACCATCATACCCACCGCGACAGTCGAACCGGCCTCCCAGATACCTGACAACGCCGTCAAGCTGGACACGCCGGGCATGTATCTTGTGGACGGCTGGCTGTACGCCCTGGGCGATGAGGGCAAGAGCCTGCGGGAGGGCGCCGGGAACGATATTTGGGCCTTTGACATAGACGGTCGGTACACCACCGGCGACGGAGAACTGGACACCTATCTGGCCGACGCGATGCACAAAAGCGGCGCGGACGTTCTGACGGGGGACGAGGCCCTCCGGGCGGCCTATATGTATGTCAAGAACAACTATCACTATAAGGTGAAGCCGGAGGACGCTCACCTGGAGGAAAACGGCTCCGTGGGCTGGGTCAATGAGCGGGCCAAGAGTTTTCTGCCCAGCGCGGGCGGCACCTGCTACGGCTACGCCGCGGCCTTTGGGCTGATGGCCCGGTGCCTGGGCTATGAGGCCCATATCATCGCCGGGGAGATCAATCAGTACAACGAGCCCCACGCCTTCGTGGTCATCCCGGAGGACGGCACCGACTACATCTACGATGTGGAGATGGAGGACACCCGTCCCGAACGCCATGAGGATATGGACCTGTACCGCCAGGAGAACTTTCAGATCTATCTGTACTGGTACGAACCGACCTGGTAAACGCAGATGAAACAGTCCCCGGACCGCAAGTCCGGGGATTTTTGTTTCGGTCCGGGAAAAGTCGTTGTGTGCTGTGAGATATCCCGGCCTGAAAGGGTACTGTATGGGTGGAAGCGGAAGGAGGGACGCAGGATGGAAGACAGCAGGATCATCGCCCTGTTTTTTGAGCGCTCAGAACAGGCGGTGGAGGAGCTGGACCGGAAATACGGCGCCGCGGTGCGCCGGGTGGCGGTCAATATCCTGGGAGACAGGTCCGACGCGGAGGAGTGCGCCAACGACGCGTACCTGGCCGTGTGGAGCACCGTGCCGCCCCGGATACCGGAGCACCTGGGGGCCTATGTGTGCCGCATCGGGCGGAACATCGCCGCCAAGCGGTACCATGCCAACACCGCGCAAAAGCGCAACAGCTTTTATGACGCGGCCCTGGACGAGCTGGCGGAGTGTCTGGCCGGCGGGGAGGACCCCCAGTCGGCCCTGGACGCCAAGGAGCTGACCGCCGCCATCGACGCCTTTCTGGATGGCGTCTCCGGGCAGGACCGGTACCTCTTCCTGCGGCGGTACTGGTTCGGAGACGACCTGGGAGCCCTGGCGGTCCAGACCGGTATGAGCCGCCACCGGGTGTCCGTCCGTCTGTTCCGCATCCGGGAAAAACTGAGACAGTATCTGATGAAGGAGGGACTGCTGTAATGGATCGGGAGCTCATATCCCAGGCCATGGGAGATATCGCCGACCGGCATGTGGCCGGGGCCATCGGCTTCGGACCCGAGGGCGCGGCCCTCCGGGAAGGGAGCATGGATATGAAGAGGAAAAATCGCGTTCGTACCATCGCCGTCGTCGCCGCGGCTGCCGCGCTGCTGTTGGCTCTGGGGGTCACCGCCTACGCGGCTGGCTGGCTGGATTCCATTTTCGGCCAGGCGGCGCAGCAGATCAACACCAACGACGAGGCCGAGGAACGCATCGAGGCCGCCGCCGCGATGGTGTCCGAGGCGCCCCAGGAGCCGGAGACACGGGAACTGCCCGGCTTTGACAGCAGCAAGCTCACCCTGAAGGAGAGCTATTACGACGGCCAGGGGCTCCTGCTGGGGGTGGACCTGGACGCGGCCAGGCCGGACCCGGTGGTGGGCTTTGAGCCGGACGGGGACCTTCTGGAACGCATCGTGCAGCCGGGTCTGACCTATCAGGTCTATTATTCCACCCAGGAGGACATGGAACAGCTTCGGGAATTCATCCAAGAGAACACCTCTGAGCCGGTGGAGCTGGACGAGCAGCTGGCCCAGCTGGATGCCCAGGAGGCGCTCACCGCCTCCGGCGACCCGGACGACCTGGACCACTGCCTGGACACGGGGTACATCAGCCAGGACCAGTACGACGAGAGCATGCGTGCCCGCACCCAGCGAGGCGCCGCCGCGGGCCTGCACTACGAGAGCGCCATCTGCCTGGACACGTTCATGGAGCAGACGCTCACCGGGGAGGAGTACGAGCAGTTCTGGAATATACTGGAAAAGAACGGCGCGGTGTGCGTGGTGATGGAGGACATGTATGTGGGCGACCACATGCTGGCGGAAGACGGCGTGGACCTGGCGGCCATGCAGACCGATGTGACCGGCGGGACCTTCGTGGAAGCCCAGTCGGACGCCGAGGGCAAGGGCTATCTCACCGCGGCCTTGCCGGAGGAGCTGAAAGATCTGGACGAGCTGCACATCCAGCTCAAGGTAAAGGGCGGACCGGTGTATTATTACATGACCCTGGACGGCCGGGCCTACGCCCTGCATGAACAGGGGGAGGAACAGCTGGTGAGCTTCACCGTCCCCAACAGCGCAAAATAGACCCGCGCGGCTGTGCGAACCGGCCTTTTTCGCGGAAAACCCGGCACATTTGTGCCGGGTTTTGCTGTTTGCCGTGCCAGGATGACAAAAGTCGGCGGATTTTTTCGTTTTATTTTGACAGAATCGCACATATATGCTATTTTAATGACATCAAATACAAAGAGGAGGAAGCACATCCATGATCCGGGATTACAAGAGGGAAGACGACAAACTGAACAAGGCGGAGAGAAAGGCGGAGATCGCCCGCCTGCGGACCCTGCTCGTCAATCAGCAGCAGCTGATCCGGGAGCCCAAACTGCCTGTCATCGTGCTGGTGGAGGGCTGGGACTGCGCCGGCAAGGGCAACCTCATCAATGAGCTCATCAGCGAGATGGACCCCCGGTTCTATTCCGTGAAGAACTTCGACAGGACGCCCGAGAACCAGGAGCGATGGCCCTTCCTGAAAAAGTTCTTCGACGTTCTGCCGGAGAACGGAAAGTTCCTGTTTATGGACACCGGCTGGATGGAGGACGTGGTAGGGAAGTATCTCCGCCGGGAGATCTCCAAGGAGGAATACGAGCGCCGGGTGGAGTCCTGCGGCACCATGGAGCGGCAGCTCCGGGACAACGGCTATGTGCTGGTCAAGCTCTTCCTGCATATCTCCCGGAAGGAGCAGCTCCAGCGCATCACCGCCCTGCGGGAAGACCGGGACACCCAGTGGCGTGTCTCCAACGACGACCTGTGGCAGCAGCAGGAGTACGACCGGTTTTTGAAGACCTATGACGAGTTCATGGAGGACACGGGCAAGACCGCGCCTTGGTTCGTCCTGGACGGCGAGAGCCGGAAAAAGGCCCTGTACGACGCCCTGCTCGCCATCACCGGGACCGTGGAGAAGGCCATCGAGGCCGGAAGATATGTGGGCAAGCCCACCGGAAAGAAGTTCCCGCTCCTGGGCGGGCCCTCTCAGAAGGACGCCGATCTCACCGCGACCATCGACCCGGCGGAGTATAAGAAGGAGCTCAAGCGGCTGCAGAACAAGCTGAGAGAGCTGCACAACCAGATCTACCGGAAGAAGATCCCCGTGGTCATCTGCTACGAGGGCTGGGATGCCGCCGGCAAGGGCGGCAACATCCGACGGCTGGCCTATCCCCTTGACCCCCGGGGCTTCGACGTGATCCCCATCGCGAGCCCCACCCCCGGAGAGCTGGCCCGGCACTTCCTGTGGCGGTTCTGGACCAAGCTGCCCCGCAGCGGCCATGTGGCCATCTTTGACCGCACTTGGTACGGTCGGGTGATGGTGGAGCGCATCGAGGGCTTCTGCTCTGAAGACGACTGGAAGCGGGCCTACGGAGAGATCAATGAGTTCGAGAAGGAGCTCACCGACTGGGGCACTGTGGTGCTGAAGTTCTGGATCCACATCGACCCGGACACCCAGCTGGAGCGGTTCGAGGCCCGGCAGAATACCCCGGAAAAACAGTGGAAGATCACCGACGAGGACTGGCGGAACCGGGAAAAATGGCCCCAGTACGAGCAGGCTGTGGAGGATATGCTCCAGAAGACCAGCACGGAGTACGCGCCGTGGTACATCATCGAGTCGGTGGATAAGAAATACGCGCGCATCCGCACGCTGCAGATCGTCACCGATGTGCTGGAGAAAGCTGTAGAGGAAAATGTGATCCGGGGGATGAAGAGTCAATGGGCGGAGAAGAAAGAGAAAAAAGAGAAGAAAGAGAAGAAGGAGACGAAGGACTGACCTCCCGGGAGGACCTCCCGGCCCCGGCGCCTCTGGACGCCGGGACCGGTGAGACCGGGGCGGTCCTGCAGGAGGAGGCGCCGGCGCAGAAAGACGCGGCCGGAGCCGACGACCTGCACTGTTTCCTGGACCGGGAGCTCAGCTGGCTGCAATTCAATCTGCGGGTGCTGCATCAGGCGGGGGACCTGGACACGCCGCTTTTGGAGCGGCTGAAATTCCTGGGCATCTATCACTCCAACCTGGAGGAGTTTTTCATGGTGCGGGTGGGCTCGCTGATCCACCGGGCCATGCTCCTGCCCGGCGAGCGGGATGAGAAGACCCAGTTCACCGCCAAGGAGCAGCTCTCCCGGATCATGGCGGAGGTGTCCAGCCAGCAGGAGACGAAATACAAGATCTACCGGGGGCTTTTGAAGGATCTGAAAGCCGCCGGGATAGACGTGGTGGACTTCCGCAAGCTCAGCAAGATGGATGAAGTGCTCACCCGCAAGTTTTTCTCCGACATCCGGCAGCTGCTGTCCCCGCGGATCGTGGACGCGGAGCATCCCTTCCCCTTCATCGGGAACAAGGAGATCTGGCTGGCGGTCACCCTGAAAAGATCGGACAAGAGCGACGACGTGCGCCTGGGCCTGGTGCCCATCGCCCGGGTACCGCTCTATCGGGTATGCGAGGTCGACGGCCGGCAGAAGGTCATCCTCACGGCGGAGATGGTGGCCTATTACGCCTCCCTGCTCTTCAAAAAACAGGAGGTGCGCCAGAGTGTGCTGTTCCAGGTCACCCGCAACGCGGACGTGTTCATCGAGGACGACCTGGACGGCTTCGACGCGGACTTCCGCGCCTCCATGGAGAAGATGCTCCGCAAGCGCAAACGCCAGCAGCCGGTGCGCCTGGTGTTCAGCGGCAAGCCCTCCGCCAGGCTCCGGGCCATGCTGGTGAAGGCCCTGAAGGTCCCGGAACAGAATGTGTTCATCCAGCGGACGCCCTTCGACCTGTCCTTCGGCTCCGGGCTGAAAAAGGGCCCGGGGATGAAGTTCGCCGAGCGGCGGCCCCGGCGCACGGTACAGCTGAAGAGGGGGGAGTTCTTCCCCTATCTGGAGAAAAAGGATATCCTGCTCAGCTTCCCCTTCCAGAGCATGAATCCCTTCGTGGATATGCTCTATGAGGCGGCGGACGACCCGGACGTGGTGTCCATCCAGATCACCTTGTACCGGCTTGCCGCCAGCAGTCAGGTGGCGGCGGCGCTGGCCTATGCCGCCGACCGGGGCAAGAACGTGCTATGCCTTTTGGAGCTGCGCGCCCGATTCGACGAGCAGAACAACATCGACTACTCCGAGGTGCTGGAGGACACCGGCTGCACGGTCATCTATGGTCTGCCGGACCGGAAGATACACTCCAAGCTCTGCCTCATCACCCGGCAGAAGGACGGAAAGATCCAATACATCACCCAGGTGGGCACCGGCAATTACAACGAGACCACCAGCGAGCAGTATACGGACCTGTCCGTCATCACCTCCCGGGAGGCGGTGGGGCGGGACGCCGCCCAGGTGTTTGAATCCCTCGCCCTGGGCCAGACCCCTGCCGAGACCGAGGCCATGTGGATCGCACCCAACAGCTTCCGTCCCCGGGTGCTGGAGATGATCGGCCGGGAGACCGCCAAGGGACCCCGGGGCCGGATCGTCATCAAGGTCAACTCCCTCAACGACCTCACGGTCATGCGCGCGCTCATCGCCGCGTCCCAGGCGGGCGTGCCCATCGAGCTCTATATCCGGGGCATCTGCTGCCTGCGGCCGGGCATCCCCGGCTTCACGGACAATATCTCCGTCCGCAGCGTGGTGGGCCGCCATCTGGAGCACTCCCGCATCTTCGCCTTTGGCGAGGGGGAGGAACTGCGGCTCTTCGTGGGTTCCGGCGACCTGCTGAACCGGAACACCCGCCGCCGGGTGGAGGCGTTCATCGAGTGCGTCACGCCGGAGACCCGGGAGGGCGTGCTGGAGGTCCTGCAGGCCCTGCGGGAGGACCGGGAGCGCAGCTGGATCATGCAGCCGGACGGCTCCTATGTCTGGGACCGGTCCGAGCCCGGAACGGCGAGCCAGGACCGGCTGTATCGGTATTTCTCCGAGCGGGTGATCGAGGCCCTGCCGGCCCCGGCTCCGGTCCCGGAGGGGGAGCGAGGGCTCCTGGGTATGCTCCGCCGGTTCTTCGGCGGCGGAAAAGCGGCGGACCCATCCTGAATGAACAGAGAAAACGGCGTCTGGCATATTGCCAGACGCCGTTTTTGCTTGCGTGGGACGCCTCAGACGAGGGCCTTTGCCTGCTTCCCGGTCAGGTGGTCGATGGTGATCTCAAAGCAGGCCACATGGGCCAGGTCCTTTTCTACGGCCTTTTGGACCTTTGCCGGGTCGGGGTTGTACTTGGCGCCCAGGTCCCAGGCGGCCCGGGCGATGGCCTCGCCCTCCAGCAGCCGGGCCCGGCCGAAGGCCACCGCGCTCTTGTAGTGGGTGGCGAACTCGTCGGGCACCACCTCGTCCCGGTCGATGACGCAGAAGCAGACCTTGTCGTCCCGGGCCATGGCGTCGAACTTGTGGCCGGCCTTGGCGCAGTGGATATATATCTTTCCGTCCCTGTAGACGTAGTTGATGGGCACGGTATAGGGGTAGCCGTCATCCCCGTGGACGGCCAGGATGCCGGTCTTTCCCCGGCGGAGGATGTCCTCCGTCTCTGCCCGGCTCAGCTCCTGCCGGGTCCGGCGCATTGCACGAAACATAGTGATTCTCCTTTTTGAAAGGACCGCGCCGCAAGGCGCACTGCCTGGAATGGGGTACCCAACAGGCTGACCGGCCTGTTGGGTAGAGGAGTCACGGGCTGCTCGTGGCCTGCCGCTTGCGGCAGACCACGACCCAGCTCAGTGGGCTTCCACCAGAGCCTTGGTGTCCCGGGCGATGACCAGTTCCTCGTTGGTGGGGATGACCATGACCTTCACCTTGCTTGCCGGGGTGGAGATGAAGGTGTCCTCGCCGCGCTTTTTGTTGCACTCGGGGCAGATCTCCACGCCCAGGTAGCCCAGGTACCGGCAGATGCCTGCCCGGGCGGCGCTGTCGTTCTCGCCCACGCCGGCGGTGAAGATGATGCCGTCCACGCCGTTCATGGCGGCGGCGTAAGCACCCACGGTCTTGGCCACGGCGTACTGGAACATCTCCAGGGCCAGGGCGGCCCGGTCATTGCCCTCGCCGGCTGCCTTGGTGAGGTCCCGGAAGTCGGAGCTGACGCCGGACACGCCCAGCACACCGGACTTCTTGTTCAGTTCGTTGGTGATGGTTTTGATGTCCTTGCCGGTGTTCTCGCACAGGAAATCGGGAATGGACACGTCGATGTCGCCGCAGCGGGTGCCCATGGGCACGCCGGCGATGGGGGTCAGGCCCATGGTGGTGTCCACGCTCTTGCCGCCATCGATGGCGCAGATGGAACTGCCGTTGCCCATGTGGCAGCTGATGAGCTTCAGCTCCTCCATGGGCTTGCCCATCATCTCCGCCGCCCGGGCGGACACATACCGGTGGCTGGTGCCGTGGAAGCCGTAGCGGCGCACATGCAGGTCGGTGTAGTATTCATAGGGGATGGCGTACAGGAATGCCTTGCCGGGCATGGACTGATGGAAGGCGGTATCGAACACGGCTACCTGGGGCACATCGCCCATGACAGCCTTACAGGCTTCGATGCCGGTGATGTTGGCGGGGTTGTGCAGCGGGGCCAGGGGCACGCACTCCTGGATGGCGGCCATGACAGCGTCGTCGATGACCACGGAGGAGGCGAACTTCTCGCCGCCGTGGACGACCCGGTGGCCCACAGCGCCGATCTCGGCCATATTTGCCACCACGCCGTATTCGGCGCTGGTGAGCTTGTCCAGCACCGCGGCGATGGCCTCGGTGTGGGTGGGCAGAGCCACGTCCTGGTCGAAGACGGGCTTACCGTTCTGCGGCTGGTGCTTCAGATGGCCGTCGATGCCGATGCGCTCGCACAGACCCTTGGCCAGAAGGGCCTCGCTGTCCATATCCAGGAGCTGGTATTTCAGGGAAGAGCTGCCGCAGTTGATGACAAGAATTTTCATGGTTGACCCCTTTCATCTTGTAAAAATGGGAAATTCGTGTAAAATGATACGAGAAACTGCTATTCACTTATTTTAGCAAGTTTTTGAAAAAACGCAAGAGGGAGTGTGGGTCATGGATGTGATCGGCGTCGTAGGGGAATTCAACCCCTTCCACCTGGGCCATCAGGCCCACTTTCAGAAGAGCCGGGAGCAGCTGGGAGAGGACGCGCCCATCGTATGCGTTATGAGCGGCGACTTTGTCCAGCGGGGCGGCCCGGCCTGTTTCAACAAGCATGTGCGGGCGGAGATGGCGCTGCGCTGCGGGGCGGACCTGGTGTTTGAACTGCCCCTGCCCTGGTGCGCCTCCTCGGCGGAGCGGTTCGCCATGGGGGCGGTGGGACTGCTGGACAGCCTGGGGGTGGTGACCCACCTCTCCTTCGGCAGCGAGGCGGGCTCTCTGGCGCCGCTGACGGCCCTGGCCCTGGCGGCGCTGGAGCCGGAGACCGTCGAGGCGGTCAAAGAGCAGATGGAACAGGGCATGCCCTTTGCCGCCGCCCGGGAGAAGGTGCTGCATGAGACCCTGGGGGAGGAGGCCCGGCTTTTGCAGACGCCCAACAACATCCTGGCGGTGGAGTACCTGAAGGCTCTGTTTGCCCTCTATTCCGGGATGACCCCCATGACCACCCTCCGGCGGGAGAGCCGTCACGACGCCATGACCGGCGGCCGCATCCGCAGCGCGGGACAGCTGCGGACCATGCAGGAGGCGGGAGAGGACATCGACGCCTTTATCCCGGCGGCAGCGGCAAAGCTGGCGGCCCGGGAGCGGGCTGCCGGCCGGGGCCCGGTCACGGTGGAGGGCATGGAGGCGGTGGTCATGAGCCGGCTTCGGATGCTCTCCCAAGAGGACTTCTGCGCCCTGCCGGACGCCACGGAGGGCCTGGGCAACCGCCTTTATAAGGCCGTGCGGGACCAGGGCAGTCTCATGGGCGTGCTGGCGGCGGTGAAGACGAAGCGATATCCCCTGAGCCGTCTGCGGCGGATGGCATTCGCCGCCGCTCTGGGCATCCGGGCAGGCGTGGGGGACACTGTGCCGCCCTATGCGCGGCTGCTGGCCTCCACGGAGCGGGGCCGGGGCCTTCTGCGGGCCATGGTCCGGGAGGGGAAGCTGCCCATCGTGAACAAGCCTGCCGGCATCAAGACCCTGCGGGAGCCGGCGGCGGAGATATTTGCCCTGACGGCCAACGCCCGGGACTTTTACGTGCTGGGCTACTCTGCCGCGGCGGAGAGAGCGGGCGGGTCTGACTGGCGGACCAGCCCGGTGACGGCATGAGGGGGCAAATAGAGATTATCGCGCCGCAGGCGCACATTACGGAAGGCTCCCTTGTGTAAAGGGGGCTGGCAGCGCCAACGGCGCTGACTGGGGGATTGTTACCGAGCTAAGTAAACATCCAAGACTGGTAACAACTCCTCCGAGCGCCGCAAGCGGCGCCCACCTCCCCTTGCACAGGGGAGGCGTTGGATTGGCGGGGGAGCATGCCCTATTTTCTGGTTCTGGTATATTATATGGACGAAAAACTTTTACAAATCGAAGATAAATATGAAAAGCTGGCCGCCCGGATGGAGGACCCGGACACATACGCGGACCCGGCGGCTTACGGGGCTCTGGCGAAGGAGCAGAAGGAGCTGGAACCGGTGGTGGCTGCCTGGGGCGAGGTGAAACGCCTGCGGGCGGCGGCCCGGGAGGCGGAGGCGCTGCTGGCCGGGGAAGAGGACCCGGAGCTGCGGGACCTGGCCCGGGAGGAGCTGGAGGCGGCCCGGGAGGCGCTGCCGGAGGCGGAGCTGGCGCTGAAGCGGCTGCTGCTGCCCAAGGACCCCAACGACGAGCGGAACGTCATCGTTGAGATACGGGCCGGCGTGGGCGGGGAGGAGTCGGCCCTGTTCGCGTCCAGTCTCTATCGGATGTACGCCATGTATGCCGAGCGGCAGGGCTGGCGGCTGTCCATCGCCAACCTGAACGAGACAGACCTGGGGGGCATCAAGGAGATCAGCTTTATCGTGGAGGGCGAGGGAGCCTGGTCCCGATTCAAGTTTGAAAGCGGCGTCCACCGGGTCCAGCGGGTGCCGGAGACGGAGACCCAGGGCCGGGTCCACACCTCCACGGTCACGGTGGCCGTGCTGCCGGAGATGGACGAAGTGGAGTTTCATCTGGATATGTCGGAGATACGCATCGACGTGTTCCGCTCCTCCGGCGCCGGCGGCCAGAAGGTCAACAAGACCTCCAGCGCCATCCGGGTCACCCATATCCCCACCGGCACGGTGGTGGAGTGCCAGGACGAGAGGAGCCAATATAAGAACAAGGACCGGGCCCTGTCCATCCTGGCCTCCCGTCTGGCCCAGGCGGAGCGGGAAAAACAGGCCGCGGACCGGGCGGATGAGCGCCGCAGCCAGGTGGGCACCGGCATGCGCAACGAGCGCATCCGCACCTATAACTTTCCCCAGGGCCGTGTCACGGACCACCGCATCGGCCTGACGCTGTACAAGATCGACGCCGTCATGAACGGGGACCTGGACGAGCTCATCGACGCGCTGGTCACCGCCGATCAGGCGGAGAAGCTGCGGGAGGGGGCGTGAGATGACGACGGAGCGCATCACCGGGGATATCTCCCGGGCGGCGGAGATCATCCGGGCGGGGGGCCTTGTGGCCGTGCCCACGGAGACGGTCTACGGTCTGGCCGCCAGCGGCCTGGATGAAAACGCCGTGGAGCGGATATACGAGGTGAAGGGCCGACCGGCGGTCAAGCCCCTGAGTCTGATGGTGCCGGGACGGGAGGCGTTTTCGGCCTATGGCCGGGACGTGCCCCGGAGCGCGGGAGTGCTGGCGGAGGCGTTCTGGCCGGGACCGCTGACCATCGTGGTGAAGGCGGATGGAAGGATACCGTCCATCGTCCTGGCGGGCGGGGACACGGTGGGCCTTCGCTGCCCGGCCAGTGAAAAGACCCTGGCCCTGCTGCGGACCTGCGGCGTGCCCCTGGCGGCGCCCTCCGCCAATCCATCCGGCGCCCCCAGTCCCAGGACGGCCCGGGAGGTGCTGGACTACTTTGACGGCGCCATCGAGGCCGTCATCGATGGCGGGCCCTGCGGCATCGGCAGGGAGAGCACCATCGTGGACCTGGCGTCGAGACCATGGCGCATCCTCCGGCAGGGGGCGCTGCCGGAGCAGGATATCCGGGAGGCCCTCATCGGCTCGCTGAAGGTGGTGGGCGTCACCGGCGGCACCGGGGCGGGGAAGACCACGGCCCTGGACGCCCTGCGGGACATGGGAGCGCTGGTCATCGACGCGGACGGGGTGTATCATGACCTGTGCCGCTCCTGCGCGCCCATGCTGGCAGAGATCGAAGGCCGGTTCCCCGGGGCGGTGGAGGACGGCATCCTCCAGCGCAAAAAGCTGGGGGCGCTGGTGTTCTCGGACCCGAAGGCTCTGGCGGACCTGAGCGCCATCACAGATAAATATGTGATCGGTGCGATCGACGATATGCTGGCGGACCACGCCGCCGCCGGCGGGAGATACGCCGCGGTGGACGCCATCAACCTCATCGGCACCAGCCTGGAGGACCGGTTCACGGCCCTGGTGGGGGTGCTGGCCTCCGAGGACGTCCGGGCGGCCAGGCTCATGGCCCGGGAGGGCGTCAGCCTGGAGTATGCCCGCTCGCGCATCCGGGCCCAGAAGCCCGACGCCTTTTTTGAGAGGAACTGTGACCACATCCTTCGCAACGACGGCACAAAGGAAGATTTCCGGCGGGCCTGTGATATACTATTCAAAAAGATTCTGGAGGAATGATCTGATATGGATGAACTGAGAGAGAAGCTGCTGTATCAGCCGAAAAACGGCTATGACCGCATTGATACGGCGGAGCGCCTGGCCTGCGAGGAGTACTGCCGGGGTTATATGGCCTATCTGGACGCGGCCCGCACGGAGCGGGAGGCGGTGTCCGAGGCCATCAAGCTGGCCCAGGCCGCGGGCTTCGAGCCCCTGGACGAGAGCGCCGGGGCCATCCGGCCCGGGCAGAAGGTCTATTGGAGCAACCGGGGCAAGAGCCTGCTGCTGGCAGTGGGCGGCCGGAAGCCTATGCGCGCGGGCTTTGTGGTGGAGGCGGCCCATGTGGACTCGCCCCGGCTGGACCTGAAGCAGCAGCCGCTATTTGAGGACAGCGAGCTTGGATATCTGCGCACCCACTATTACGGCGGGATCAAAAAGTACCAGTGGACGGCCATCCCCCTGGAGATGCACGGCGTGGCGGCCCTGAAGGACGGCTCCGCCGTGGAGATCGTCATCGGCCGGGACAAGACAGACCCCCAGTTCGTGGTCACGGACCTGCTGCCTCACCTGGCCCAGGACCAGATGCAGAAGACCATGGCCAAGGGCGTGGAAGGGGAGAAGCTGTGCATCCTGGTGGGCAGCGTGCCCTATGCCGGGGAGGGCACGGACCGGGTAAAGCTGGCGGTCATGAGCCTTCTCAACGACAGATATGGCATCACCGAGGAGGACCTGATCTCCGCCGAACTGGAGGCGGTGCCCGCCTTCGATGTGCGGGAGCTGGGTCTGGACCGGAGCATGATCGGCGGCTACGGCCAGGACGATAGGGTCTGCGCCTACGCGGAGCTGGCCGCCATTTTGGAGACGGAGGCCCCGGAGCGCACCGCCGTGTGCATCCTGGCGGATAAGGAGGAGATCGGCTCCTACGGCGTCACCGGCATGACCAGCCAGGCGTTCGAGTGGTTCATCGAGCGGCTCTGCGGCGGCACATGCACCCTCCAGGAGAGCTTTGCGGAGAGCTTCTGCGTCTCCGCCGACGTGACGGCGGCCCTGGACCCCATGTACCCCGAGGTCAGCGAGAAGCAGAACACCGCCCGCATCAATTATGGCGTCGGCTTCTGCAAGTTTACCGGCTCCCGGGGCAAGTCCGGCGCCAGCGACGCCTCCGCGGAGCTGGTGGCCCGTCTGCGCCGGCTGTGCGACGACGCGGGCGTGGTCTGGCAGATGTGCGAACTGGGCAAGGTGGACCAGGGGGGCGGCGGCACCGTGGCCCTGGATATGGCCATGCGCAACATCGACACCATCGACGCGGGCGTGCCGGTGCTCAGCATGCACGCCCCCTTTGAGACCACCGGCAAGCTGGACTGCTACATGACCTATAAGTGCATGAAGGCAGCCTACGCCGAGGGGTGACCGGCAAATAATATCACCCGGAGCAGGGAATACTTGCTTCGGGTGATTTTTTATGAATGAGGTCAGGACAGAAGATATCAAAGAGCTGGGCGCCAGCGCCCCTTCGGCCATCCAGGTGCTCACGGTCATCGGTCAGATCGAGGGCCACCAGGTGCTGGCGGAGGAGAACAAGACCACGAAATACGAGCATGTTCTGCCCCTGCTGGCGGCGGTGGAGGAATCCCCCGATGTGAAAGGACTGCTGATCCTGCTGAACACCGTGGGCGGGGACATCGAGGCGGGACTAGCCATCGCGGAGCTCATCGCCGGGATGAAAAAGCCCACCGCGTCCCTGGTCCTGGGGGGTGGCCACTCCATCGGCGTGCCCCTGGCCGTGGCGGCCAAGCGCAGCTTCATCGCCCCCAGCGCCTCCATGACCATCCACCCCGTGCGGATGAACGGCACTGTCATCGGCGTCAGCCAGACCTATGAATACTTCGCCCGGACCCAGGAGCGGATCGTCCGGTTCGTCACGGCCAATTCCCACATTGGCCGGGAGAAGTTTCTGGACTATATGCTCAGGACCGGGGAGCTGGCCAACGATGTGGGCAGCATCATCGACGGACAGGAGGCGGTGTCCTGCGGGCTCATGGACGACCTGGGGAGCCTGGCCGACGCCCTTGCCTGGCTGCACGGGCAGGCGGGATGAAAAAAACCGCCGATTTGGGCGGATTGATACTTGACATTTCAGGAAATTGATGGCATAATACACCCGTTGCAAATGAAGCGGGATTGTGTAAAGGTAGCACAGCGGACTCTGACTCCGTATGTGAGGGTTCGAATCCTTCTCCCGCTGCCAAAACGGTAACGCAGTCGGATACAATGGTATCGACTGCGTTATCGTTCTATTATGCCGGCGTGCCGGGGCGAAAAACTGAAATAGTCAAGAGATAGTAGACACAAAAGTAACAGGTTAGGCCACCAGTTCTGTACGAAACAGGACTGGTGGTTTTCCGTTCAGCTTGCGGACAGGCCGGACGAAGTTAAAGTAGTGGACGCATTCAGCTACGACGTCATACAGGTCGTCTCTCTCCCAAAACCGGAAATGCTTGCGAAGCGTATCCTTGAATCGTCCCCAGAAGCTCTCCATCACCGCGTTGTCCCGGGGTACCCCAGCTCTTGACATACTCTGGAGGACGTTGTATTGTGTAAGCAGGTTGCAATAACCGGCAGATGAGTACTGTACGCCTTGGTCGCTGTGCAAAAGGACTTGGCGTTCGGTACTCTCTGTTCGTTTCAGGAGCCTTTCGGCGGGACGCATGACCAGAAGGTTGTCAAATGTATCGCTCAGTTCCCACTCCAAGACCTCGTTATTGTACAGGTCCAGGAAGGCGGCGAGATAGTGCCACTTGCCACGGTGCTTTATGTAGGTGACGTCCGTGACGATTTTCTGCCAGGGAGCGTCTGCCTTGAAGTCACGGTCCAGAAGATTGGGATAACGGGTGTGTTCCAAGCCGGAGTATCTGTTTTTAACTCTGCGGCAGTAACCGTGGATATGCTGTCTTTGCATGGACTTGAAAACGCTGGGGTCGCTCACCACAAGACCGAACTGGAGAACAAGCATATCCCGGATGGAGCGGTAGCCCATCATGGGATGATGTGCGTGGATGTCGCTCACATAAGTGTCCAGGACCCGCTGAGACTGCTCATAACGGTTGAGCTTCCCTTGCCGTTGGCGCCACTTGTAATAGCCGCTGCGGGATACGCCGTATATGCTGCAAAGCTCCGTTATGGAGTGCTTGTCTGTCTGCCGTTGTATCTCGGCATACATCTGCTGGATCACTTTCTTTGGGCATCGCCCTCCTTTCGTGCGTTGTGTTGTTTTAAACGGATTACCTCCGCTTCCTTTACTGCCAGTTCCCGCTTAAGCAGTTCAATTTGGTACTGGAGCTGCTCTGTATAGGTAAGCTCCTTGCGGCGTTCATAGCGGGACAGAGGATTGCCTGGAAGCTTTTTCGGCTCCAGCCCTGTCTCACCCCCTGCCCGGTATTTCTTTACCCAATCCTCCACTCGCTTGTGGTGAATATCAGGCTCCCAGGCACGGACAGATTTTCCTGCTAGTACCTCTTTCACGATTGCCAGCTTTTCTTCTTTGCTCCGTATCGTATATTTCCTTGCCATGGTTCTCACCCCTTTCCTTCATTCTAGCACAAAAAGATGGTAGGCACTTTTCGTGTCTACCATCTTTTTACCACGTCAGTGTTCTGCCCTGGCGCGCTGCTTTTTGTCCGCCGTGCTGCCGGCATGACGCGGTTTTGAGAGGGCTCGCCGGGGTGAAAGCGCGGTCAGGGTGGCAGTTGTCGTTGAACGACAGATTATTCCTGCGCACCTTTTTTCAGGTTGCAGTCCCTGCAGAGCATCTGGCAGTTCTCCGGCACGGTCTTGCCGCCCCGGACCCAGGGCGTGATGTGGTCGGCGTGCATCTGGTCAAACTCGAATGTCTCGCCGCAGATGGCGCACTTGTGCTCCTGCCGCTCATAGGCGGCCAGGGCGTCCCGACGGTCAAAGGCGCGAATGGACAGCTTCCGCACATCTCTGGTCAGCAGGTATTCATAGATGCCGGATTTGCGGGTGACGTCCTCGTCGCCCATCAGGCGCTGGACCTCGGTCTCCAACTTTTTGGGGTCCAGGTCCGTCCGCTTGCCGTGTTCGTTGAACAGCAGCCCCCAGGGCAGGCCCTTCATCTCCCGGCGAGTCTTGGGGAAGATGGCCTGCACCCAGTCGATGACCGAGCGGAAGTAATTCCAAAGCTGTACGGCGCTGGGGTCATCCTGATGCTTGGCCATGTACTGCTCGATGGTCTCCCCCTCGGCGCTGGCTGCCCAGAGGATGGCCGTCTCCAAGTATTCCTGCCGGATGGACGAACCCTTCAGGTAGTCCCCGGCCAGGGTGCCGGCGGCGCAGCCGGTCTTGGAGAAGTATTTCTTCGCGCTGGAGGTCCAGCTGCCGGCGTAGACGGCGTTTCGCAGCTCCTGGTCGGTGAGTTGCTCCCCGGCGATGTTGATGATCCGGAACCAGTCCAGCTTCTCGCTGTCCGTGCCGTCGCAGACGTACACGAACAAAGGATAGTTCAGTATCTGCTGTTTTTTGTCGGAGGGCAGGTTGTAAAAGTATTTGTCATCCACGGAAAAAGAGCCGTCCACATACTCACACAGGGAGACGGTGCGCTGCTGGCCGTCCAGGACCTCGAAGCCGTCGGAGCCGTCGTCCTTTTTGACCTTACACCAGTAGATGACGTTCAGGGGCAGGCCCTTCATCACCGTGCGGACGACCTCGTTGCGCTGTTCGTCCCTATAGACGAATTCCCGCTGATACCGGGGGCGGATATCCAGCCGCCCGTCATAACCGACCACGCCCTCCTCCGCGTCATTGAAGTAACCCTCGCACACTTCGCCGACGGTGACCTTCAATTCATCGATCTGCATTTTGCGCTGCCTCCTTTGGTGATTCCGGATGTTTGTTGCGGATGATGATGCGGGAATAGGGAAGTTTGCCCGGCAATCCGTTTTCATTTATCCGCAGTGAGTTCCCCGCT
>CANRNU010000041.1 GCA_947632005.1 uncultured Oscillospiraceae bacterium
CGTAGGAGTCTGGGCCGTATCTCAGTCCCAATGTGGCCGTTCAACCTCTCAGTCCGGCTACTGATCGCAGCCTTGGTGAGCCGTTACCTCACCAACTAGCTAATCAGACGTGAGCCCATCCCTCAGCGATAAATCTTTGATACATCGGAGATGCCTCCAACGTATGTCATGCGGTATTAGCAGTCGTTTCCAACTGTTGTCCCCCTCTGAAGGGCAGGTTGCTCACGCATTACTCACCCGTCCGCCACTAAGTCTACATTTCAATTGGCCGAAGCCTCTATCTATGCAGCTTCGTTCGACTTGCATGTGTTAGGCACGCCGCCAGCGTTCGTCCTGAGCCAGGATCAAACTCTCAATAAATCGTATCTAAACAGCCTTTTCAGGCTGTCTAAACCATTCATCGATCGCTATTACTAGCTCTCAAAGAAATTCATAGAAACCATCGCTGGTCTCTTTTAAAGAACCCTCTTCTGGTGCTTATTTGCATAAGCTTGTTTGCATTGTTTAATTTACAAGGTACACCGTGCGCCCTGCGGGGCTCCCCGCGAGGCGCTTTGCTAATATACCATCTAACCGGCTCTTTGTCAACACTTTTTTTCCAAAATGAGCGAAAAAATTTGAAATGACCCTCCATATGGAGGGTCATGCGCAGAATCGATGTCTGCCGATGACGGTGATCAGCGGCCGGGACCAGATCCACTTGCTGGTGGCAGTCGCCGGATTGAAATAATACAGGGCACCGCCGGAGGGGTCGGCGCCGTTGAGCGCCTCCCGGGCAGCCTTATAGGCGCTGTCTGCCACAGGCTTCCAGAATTGACCGTCATTGAGGCAGGAAAACGCCCCGGCCTGGTAGATGACACCGGAGATGGTCCCAGGGAACGCCGGGTTCTCCACCCGGTTGAGAACCACCGCCCCCACCGCCACCTGACCGGCATAGGGCTCTCCCCTTGCCTCGGCGGAGATGAGTCGGGCCAGCAGGTCCACATCCCCCGACGTGCTCTGATTCGTCGCGCTGACATTGATGCCCAGGGCCGCCAGGGTCTTGGGACCGCACCTTCCGTCCACGGCCAGGCCATTCTTTCTCTGGAAATATTTTACTGCCTCCACGGTCTTGGAGCCGTATACCCCGTCCACCTTGCCGGAATAATAGCCCCAGCGGGACAGTTTTTCCTGAATGGTGGTGACGGTGGAGCCGGTAGAGCCCTTCTGATAGGTGACGGCGTCCGCGTGCTGGGCCAGGCAGATGAACAGCACGTTCACCGCGAACAGCACAGCCAGCGCCGCGCAAAGCTTCTTTCGTGATCTCGACATATCAAAACAAACCCCCTCGTAGCTGTGATTAGTCTACGAGAGGGCCTGTCCGATTATGCCATGTCAAAAAAGCGAAGTTTTGGACTTGGAAGCGATCTCTTCCTCCAATTTCGTCATGAATTCGTCCAGCGCCATGGCGCCCTTGTCGGCGTCCCGGGTGCGGACGGCCACGGTGCCATCGGCGGCCTCCTTGTCACCCACCACCAGCTTATAGGGCACCTTCTCCATCTGGGCCTCCCGGATCTTGAATCCCAGCTTCTCGTTCCGGGTGTCCACCTCCACCCGCACGCCGGCAGCCGTGAGCTTGGCAGCCACCTCTTTGGCGTAGTCCATGGTCCGGTCCGTGATGGGCAGGATCTTCACCTGCACGGGGCTGAGCCAGGTGGGAAATGCTCCGGCAAAGTGTTCGGTGATGACGCCGATGAACCGCTCGATGGAGCCGAACACCACCCGGTGGATCATGACGGGGCAGTGCTTCTCCCCGTCCGCGCCGACATATTCCAGATCGAAGCGCCCGGGCAGCTGGTAGTCCAGCTGAATGGTGCCGCACTGCCAGGTCCGGCCCAGGGAGTCCTCGATGTGAAAGTCCAGCTTGGGGCCATAGAAGGCGCCGTCACCCGGATTGATCACATAGGTCTTGCCGATGCTGGTGATGGCGTCAGCCAGAGCCGCGGTGGCGATGTCCCAGTCCTCCACGGAGCCGATGTGGTCCTCGGGCATGGTGGACAGCTCGATGGTATAGGGCAGACCGAAGAGGCCGTACACCTCGTCGAAGAGCTGGGCGATACGGACCACCTCATCCTTGATCTGCTCCTTGGCCAGGAGGATGTGGGCGTCGTCCTGGGTGAAGCAGCGGACCCGGAACATCCCGTGGAGAGCGCCGGACAGCTCGTGCCGGTGGACCAGGCCCAGCTCCCCATAGCGCAGGGGCAGGTCCCGGTAGGAATGGGGCTCCAGGTCATAGACCAGGATACTGCCGGGGCAGTTCATGGGCTTGATGGCAAAGTCCTCCTCGTCGATCACCGTCGTATACATATTGTCCTTATAGTGATCCCAGTGGCCGGAGGTCTCCCACAGGGTGCGCTTCATAATCTGGGGAGTGCTGATCTCCAGGTACTCCCACTTCTTATGGACCTGGCGCCAGTAGTCGATGAGGGTGTTTTTCAGCACCATGCCCTTGGGCAGGTAGAACGGGAAGCCGGGGGCCTCGTCCCGGAACGCGAACAGGCCCAGCTCCTTGCCCAGCTTGCGGTGGTCGCGCTTTTTGGCCTCCTCGATGCGGGCCAGATGCTCGTCCAGCTCCGCCTTGGAGGGGAAGCAGGTGCCGTAGATGCGCTGGAGCATCTGCCGGTTGGAATCGCCCCGCCAGTAGGCGCCGTTGACGCTGGTGAGCTTGATGGCGTTGCCCTTGATGCGACCGGTGGAATCCAGATGGGGCCCGGCGCACAGGTCGGTGAAGTCCCCCTGTTTATAGAAGCTGATGACCGCGTCCTGGGGCAGGTCCTGGATGAGCTCCACCTTGTAGGGCTCCTGCCGCTCCTGCATGAAGGCGATGGCCTCCTCCCGGGGCAGCTCGAACCGCTCCAGTTTGATCTTCTCCTTGCATATCTTGCGCATCTCCGCCTCCAGGGCCGTCAGGTCCTCGGGGGTGAAGGGCTTGTCAATGTCGATGTCGTAATAAAACCCGTCCTCGATGGCTGGGCCGATGGCCAGCTTGGCCTGGGGGTAGAGGCGCTTGACCGCCTGGGCCAGCACGTGGCTGGTGGTGTGCCGGTACATCTTCCTGTATTCGGCGTCGCTGAAGTTATATTCCATACTGTCCTCCTAAAAACAAAGCACCCCTGACAACGTCAGGGGTGCGTAAAATACACACGGTCCCACCCTAAACTTTCACTCAAAAACGCTTCACGCGCGTCACACGGCGGGACATACTCGCTTCCTTTCAATCCCGCGGCTCGGGGATGGTCAGCGCACGGTCCGTCTCCCAAGAGGGCTTCCAGCCAAGGCCCTCTCTCTCTGGCGGGCGTATCCCGGCGCAATTCCCGTCATCGCCTTTGTTCCTATGCAATATAGCACTGTTGAAAACCGTTGTCAAGCGACTTTCATCGGACGTATGTCCACATCCCCATGTCGTGTATCCCGAAGTCCGGCACATCCGGCGGAGGCCGGAGCGGGTCAGGCCGGCAGCGCGCTGACGGAGACCATGTCGTGCTTGTCCACCATCGACGCTGTCATCTCGAAGCTCGCCGTCTCCCGATAGACGGTGAAGCTGACGCTGTCCCCTACAGCCAGGGTCTGCAGCACCGCCCGGACGGACTCATAGTCGCTGACCTGCTGGCCGTTCACCGCCAATATCACGTCCCCCGGCCGCAGGCCCTGGGCGTAGGCATCGGAGGACGGCTCCACGTCGTCCACGAACACATACATCCCGTCCTCCAGTCCGGCCATTTCCTCCGGGAAGGAGCTCTGGCGCCGGGTGCTGAAATACACCCCCAGTACCGGCACCTCCAGCGGCGCGGCCGGGCCGTCGTACGCCTCCAGCCAGCGGCCGTAATCCTCCGGCAGGATCACATACTGGGTCTGCATGCTGGCGTTCTCATCGTTCAGCAGCTCAAACATGTAAAACACCGCGCTCTGCTCATTGCCCTCGCCGTCGAGATACGTCACGTCGATCTGGGCGCCGCCCCGGCGCAGCCAGCCGTCCGTCAGGTACTCCACCTTCTGGTATTGCTCCAGCGCCTGCTTGGGCAGCGGCTCCACACCGGTGACCGTCCATGCCTGGCATCCCTCCAGGAAGGCGTACCACGTGAAATACGGCGCCTGCTCCCAGTCCATCTCCTCCGCGATGGTGTAAATAGCGGAGCGGAACGCCGTCCCCAGAATGGACTCTTCGATGCTCTCCCAGGCGCCCCGCTGGGCGTAGGTCATAAAGGACTCGAAATCGCCGTACCAGTAGAGCGAACGGATCTCGTCCGAGGTCTCCTCCAGGGCCGGTTCCTCCGGCGCAGGCTCCGCCGCTTCCGGCTGGACCCCGGCCTCCGGGACGGCTTCTTCCTCCGGGGCGTCCTCTCCCGCCGGCGCAGGGGTCGGCTCCTGCTTGGCCGCGTCCGCCTGGGCCATCCGCTGTTCATAGTCCGCCGGAAGGATGCCCCAGTATTCGCTGGGATAGTGTCCCATGCAGAACACATACATACTGCCGCTGCATATCTGGTCGTCGGCGTCGATGTATTCCAGGTCCACCTGGTAGCTGTCCCCGATATCGTACTGATAACCGCCCTCCTCCATCACCTTATAGGCGTCCAGCGCGCCCTCCGGCACCGGGGAGGCGGACCGGACGGCCCATTTTTGCAGGCCCGGCCACTTTGGGAAAAGGTCGGCGACGGTATACCCCGCCCGTTCGATCGACACCCTCTCCACGGCAGGCGTCCCGTAATCGTTCTCTTCGTCCGGGTCCTTCTCGGCGGTGTCGCGCATGAAATCGGAGACAGCGTAGTGCCATTCCTCGTCCAGGTACTCGTCGTTCCAATACGACGGCGCCCACATCTTGATGCGCTCCTCATCCTCGATCTCCTCGCCCCACTGGACGATGCTGAAGGGGAACACGATGTCATAATCCTGGCCGTAGTACAGGTCCACATAGAACTGAAGCATCACCAGGCGGGTCCAGCCCTCCGGGCCGAAGAATTTGACCTGGACCAGATCGGCGTCTCCGTACCGGCACTGCATCTCATGCAGCAGCGCATAGAAAAACGGATGCTCCTTCAAATAGGCGCTGGACGAGTCCCAGTCCTCCGTGCCCTCCACGACCCAATAGGCATCGCCGTGTTCGTGGTAAAACTCGAACGGCTCCGACGCGGCCAGGTCCTCGAACAGATACCGGCACAGGTCCGGGATATCGTCGTACCCATACAGCGTGTACAGCGCGTCCTTGAACTCCTGGGGATACATCGCCGCCACCTGTTCCCAGTCGCCGCTGCGGGCGGTCTCCAGCAGGTCGTACAGGTCCTTCCAATAGTATTGATAATACGTCTCCCAGGACACGGACCCCTCCGGGAGCTGGCCCCAGCCGTCGCCGGCGAGGATCGACACGCCCACGTCCCCCGTCGACGCCCTCGGCCCGGACAGCCAGGTGAGCGGCTCGGTCAGGTACACGTTCATGGCCAAGGTGTGGGTCTCGGTGTAGGTCCGGCCATTGACCATCGTGTGGATCACCGTCATCTCCAGGCCCTGGATCCGGACATAGTCCCCGTCGATCACGATGGTGCAGGGCGCACTCCCCCGCAGTTCGCCGTTGATGAGGATGTGATCGCTCTCCTTGAAGTTGCGGTTCCGCTCGGTATAGGGCTCCCACTCCGCCGTGCAGCCGTCGCCGTTGAAATCGGTGAACCGGAACTTCATCCCGAACGTCTCCCCCAGGGGCCGGGTCAGAAAGCACTCGTCCTCGTCCAGCATCAGCTGCTCATAATAGGCCGACAGGTCCTGGTCCTGCGCTGCGCCCGCCGTCAGCAGCCCCAGCAGCAACACGGCCCCCGCCAGCAGGAGCTTTCCCATTACGCGAAGCGGTCGTTTCATCATGTCACACCTCTCGTTATATCGCTCTTATCCCACACACCGGCTCACCAGCCAGCAGACGCCGTACAGCACCGGCTGGTGGACAAGATAGATGAGCATGGTCCGCTGTCCCGGCCAGGTGAGCCATTTCGGAGCGGAAGCCCTGCGCAGAGGGCTGTCCTCCGGAGCGGCCAGGAGCCTTCCGCCGAACCAGGCGCCCAGGAAGAACATAAAGATGTTGGGGAAAAAAGGCACCCAGTCGAAGGACACGAACCCGTGGGGCCGCAGCCCCAGCCAATAGAGCCACCGGGGCTCCACGATGGTGGTATAGCTGATGACCCGCGTCACCAGATACAGCACCCCCCACAGCCAGGGGGCCAGCTTATCCGGCACCCGCTCCACATACCGCCCGGCAAAGTGGTACAGCACCATGGCGCATGCCAGAAACTGCAGCACGCCGTATCGGATGGGCGCGTCCACCACATAGGACGCCGCCTCCACCACCGCGCCGGCGGCAAGAGTGATAAGGCCCCGGCGGAGATTGGAATGGGTGAAATGGGCGCTGACGCCGCTGAGAAAGATAAAGCTCAGGGCGATGAACCGCTGCAGCAGGAACACCGGCCACCACTCCGTGGCGCTCTCCGGCACCCAGCCGAACATGATGCAGTCAAAGAACAGGTGGTAGCCGATCATGAGGAAGCAGACCAGTCCCCGCCAGCCGTCCACCCAGCGGATGCGCTCAGACATTGAACAGGAAGTGGGTCACATCCCCGTCCTGCATGACATACTCCTTCCCCTCGGCCCGGAGAAGGCCCTTCTCCCGGGCGGCGGCCTCGCTGCCGCAGGCCTTCAGGTCGTCGAAGGCGATGATGTTGGCCCGGATAAAGCCCCGCTCAAAGTCGGTGTGTATCTTTCCCGCCGCCTGGGGCGCCTTGGTACCCCGGGTGATGGTCCAGGCCCGGCACTCGTCCGGCCCGCAGGTGAGAAAGCTGATGAGCCCCAGCAGCGCGTAGGAGCACTTGATAAGCCGTTCCAGCCCGGATTCCCGGATGCCCAGCTCCTCCATGAACAGCTCCCGGTCCGCCGGGTCATCCAGCTCGGCGATGTCCTGCTCGAACCGGGCGCAGACCGGCAGCACCATGCTGCCCTCGGCGTCGGCGATGGCCTTCACCTGCTTATAGTAATCGCTTTCCTCCGCCTGGGCGAAGCCGTCTTCGTCCATGTTGGCGGCATAGATGACCGGTTTGAGGCTCAAAAGATCGGACTGGGCCACCATCTCCGCCTCGTCCCCCTCACAGGGGAAGCTCCGGGCGGACTTGCCCGCATCCAGCCAGGCGGCCAGCCGGGCCATCAGGTCCGCCTCCTTGGTGTATTTCTTGTCGCCGCTCTTTACGTACTTCTGGGCCTTCTCCAGCCGGCGCTGGACCATCTCCAGGTCCGCCATGATGAGCTCCAGGTCCACGGTCTCTATGTCTCCCTTGGGGTCGGTGGAACACTCGTGGCGGATGATGTTGGCGTCGTCAAAGCAGCGCACCACATGGATGAGCGCGTCGGTGCCCCGGATGTTGCCCAGGAATTTATTTCCCAGGCCCTCCCCCTTGCTGGCTCCTTTCACCAGGCCCGCGATGTCCACGAACTCGATGGTGGCCGGGGTGAACTTTTTGGGGTGATACATCTCCGCCAGGAAGTCCAGCCGCTCGTCCGGCACCGCCACCACCCCCACATTGGGGTCGATGGTGCAGAAGGGATAGTTCGCCGACTCCGCTCCGGCGTTGGTCAGCGCGTTGAACAGGGTACTTTTTCCAACATTTGGAAGTCCCAAAATGCCAAGCTTCATACTTCTCTCCAATCAGCAAGCCGGGCTGGGCCCGGCTTGCAAAAAAGTTTATTTCCGGATGTCGTCCACCCAGTAAGGCGGGCGCTCGTCAGGGCCTCTGTACTCGTCCGGGTCCTGGGGTTCCGCGGGCTGCTCCGTCTCCGCCGCAGTTCCCTCGCCGGAGGCCGGTCCGGGCTCCTCCGCCTTGGGCTCGGGCGCCGGCTCGGCCTTGGGGGCGGCGTCCTTTTTGGGCGGGAGCTCCCCGTGGTCGCAGAAGTAGTCAAAGTCATCTCCGTCCATGGACTCGTGCACCAGCAGATACTCCGCCACGGCGATGAGGGTCTCCCGGTGCTCGGTGAGAAGCTCCTCGCACTTGGCGCTGGCCTCGTCGAAGATGCGCTTGACCTCCTCGTCGATGATGCCGGCGGTCTCCTCGGAATAGGACTTGGTGGTGCCGAAGTCCCGGCCAATGAAGAGGCTGTGGCCGGAGTCGTCAAAGCTGATGGGACCCAGCCGGTCGCTCATGCCGTACTGCATGACCATGGCGCGGGCGATCTTGCTGGCCTGCTGGATATCTCCGGACGCGCCGGTGGAGATATCGTCCAGGAATATCTTTTCCGCGATGCGGCCGCCCAGGGCCATGACGATCTGCTCGAACATATCGCTGCGGGCCTGGAAGGATTTGTCCTCGCTGGGGCGCATCAGGGTGAAGCCGCCGGCCTGGCCCCGGGGGATGATGGTGATATAGTGCACCGGGTCCACATGGGGCAGGTACTTGGCCGCGATGGCGTGGCCGGACTCGTGGTAGGCGGTGAGCCGCCGCTCCTTCTCGGAGATGACCCGGCTCTTCTTGGCGGGGCCCATGGCCACCTTCAGGATGGCGTCGTCGATGTCCGCGTTCACGATGAACCGCCGGTGCCGGCGTACAGCCAGAAGCGCCGCCTCGTTGAGAAGGTTCTCCAGGTCCGCGCCGGAAAATCCCGCGGTGCCCCGGGCGATGGAGTTCAGGTCCACATCGTCCCCCAGGGGCTTATCCTTGGCATGCACCTTCAGGATCTCCTCGCGGCCCTTCACGTCGGGCAGACCGATATAGACCTGCCGGTCGAAGCGCCCGGGACGCAGCAGGGCGTTGTCCAGGATGTCGGCCCGGTTGGTAGCCGCCATGACGATGACGCCCTCGTTGTTGGTAAAGCCGTCCATCTCCACCAGCAGCTGGTTCAGGGTCTGCTCGCGCTCGTCGTGGCCGCCGCCCAGGCCGGAGCCGCGCTGACGGCCCACGGCGTCGATCTCGTCGATGAAGATGATGGCGGGCGCCACCTTCTTGGCCTGGTCGAACAGGTCCCGGACGCGGCTGGCGCCGACACCCACATACAGCTCCACAAAGTCGGAGCCGGAGATGGACAAAAACTGCACGCCGGCCTCACCGGCCACAGCCTTGGCCATCAGGGTCTTGCCGGTGCCCGGAGGGCCCACCAGCAGCACGCCCTTGGGGATGCGGGCGCCCATGGCAGTATAGGAGGCCGGGTCCTTGAGGAACTCCACGATCTCCTGCAGCTCCTCCTTCTCCTCGTCGCACCCGGCCACGTCGGCAAAGGTCTTCTTGGTCTGTCCGTCGGCGGCCACCTTGGTCCTGGCCTTGGAGAATTTGGCCACGCCGCCGGCGCCGCCGCCGGCTGCCCGGCTCATCATCACATACCACAGTACACCGAACACGGCCACTACGATGAGATAGGGCAGGAAGCTCAGCCACCAGGGGGCCACGAAGCCCTCTTTGTCGTCATACTCCGTCAGGATGCCGTCTTCCTTCTGCTCCCGGATGGTATCCCCCAGGTCCTGATAGAACAGATCCACATCCCGGAGGTTCCGCACCAGCTCCGTCTCCCCCTCATAGGGCTCCCGGAGGGACAGGTACAGCTCGTTCCCGGAGATGACGAAGGACTCCACCTGCTTGTTCTCAAACAGGTCGATGATCTGGGAATATGTCAGCTCCACGGACCGGTTGTCGTTGGTGAGAGAGAAGACAGTCGCCAGCAGGATGATCAGGATCAGCGCGTAAAGGCCGATGTCCCGTGCACGCCGGTTCCCCCCGCCCGGTCTCTGACCGCCGGGGCCGCGCCCGCCGGGTCCGGGCCCGCCGGGACCGCGTCCCCCCGGACCGGGTCCGCCGGGTCCCGGGCCGGGGGTATTGTTTTGGTTGTTGCTGCCAGGCATATTGTCCATGTGTCTACCTCATGAATAGATTTCCGGCTTCAAAAGGCCGATATAAGGGAGATTCCGGTATTTTTCGTCGTAATCCAGCCCATAACCCACCACGAACGCGTCGGGGATGGTGAAGCCTGCGTAGTCCGCCTTGATGTCCGCCACCCGGCGCTCCGGTTTGTCCAGAAGGGTCACGATGCGGATGGAAGCCGGTTTCCGGGCCATCATATAATTCTTCAGATAGCTGAGGGTATTGCCGCTGTCCAGAATGTCCTCCACGATGATGACGTCCCGGCCCTCGATGTTCTCGGTCAGGTCCTTGATGATCTTCACCGCGCCGGTGGAAGTGGTGCCCGCGCCGTAGCTGGAGACGACCATAAAATCCACAGTGCAGGAAATGTCGCAGGCCCGCACCAAATCCGCCATAAAGATAAAGCAGCCCCGCAGCACACCCACGAACAGGGGATTTTTTCCCTGGTAATCGGCTGTGATCTGCCGTCCCAGCCGGGCCACGATGCTCTTCAGTTCCTCCTCGGTGGCGATGTATCGCTCCACATCCTTGTGCATATCCTTTACCCTCCCTTATCCGGCTGTCCGCCGGAATTCGATCTTCAGTATATCTCTGTCCCCGGGCCGGGCACAGGCCCGTTCTCCCACGGCCACGCCGGCCACGCCCAAAATACCGCGCTCGTCCCGCAGCACCGGAACGGTGTCCCGCTGCCAGGAGGGGATGCCCGCCTCCTGAAAAAGCTGCTTGAGCGTTTTGGTGCAATTCCGGCCCGCCGGACGCAGGCTGTCCCCCGGTCTCCGGCCGGCGACAGTTATACTACCATATATATTCTCACATTGAAAGGAAAAAATGTTGTACGATTTGTGAACATCTTCGGTGCAACGCGTGAATTTCGCGGTCAGAACGGTCAGGCCCGCCTCAGGAATGAGGGTCTCGCCGGGCACGGCCAGCACCCTCTCCGGGAGCGTCTGCCCCGCCGCCGGGCCGAACACCAGCCGCCCGCCGCTGCAGGCCGCCCGCAGACCGGGCACATCCGCCGCGCCCCCGTCCCGGGCCGCCTTCAAAATGGCCTGCACATGGCAAAGGGCCAGCTCCCGCCCGGCCATGCGCCGCACCGCCCGGGAGGCGACCGGCCAGCTCTGGGCCGTCAGGGCCCGGGCGTCTATGGAATCCCCATCCGCGCTCTCCGCGAGAAAATCCCGGGCCAGACCGTCCAGAAACGCCTCGTCCGCTCCCAGGAGCCGGGCCGTCCGGCCCGCCGCCCGCACGAACGCAGGATTGACCGTCTCCAGCGCCGGCACCGCCTGGTGCCGCACCCGGTTGCGGGCGTACTCATCCCGGCGGTTGGTGGCGTCCTCCACATGGGGGATGCCCCGCTCCCGCAGATACGCCTCCACCTCTTCTCTCGTCACATCCAGCATGGGCCGGACCACCCGCCCCCGGACAGCCGGGATGCCGGTCAGGCCGGCCAGGCCGGTCCCCCGGGCCAGATGCAGCAGCAGCGTCTCGGCGTTGTCGTCGGCGGTGTGGGCCGTGGCGACGACTGACGCGCCCAGCGCGTCCGCCGCCCGCTCCAAAAAGCCATAGCGCAGCACGCGCCCGGCCTCCTCCAGCCCCAGCGTTTTCTCCTTCGCAAAGGCCCGCACATCCCCCTTTTCGGAGATGAACGGGATATCGTGTTCCCCGCAGAATTCCCGGACGAACGTCTCGTCCCGGTCGGACGCCGCCCCCCGCAGCCCGTGGTTGAAGTGGGCCGCCGCCGCTGCATAGCCCAGCTCCCGGACCCGGCACAGCAGGTACATGGAGTCCGCCCCGCCGGACACGGCGCAGAGGATGAGCCCGTCCCGGGGCAGCAGGTCAGTATCCATCTTCGTCGTGGCGGCGCTCGTCGTTCACATAGGTGGTGTACTCCGGCAGCCACCGCAGGTACACCGTCCCCACCCGGCCATGGCGGTTTTTCAGGATGATGGCCTCGGCAGAGTTGGGGTCCTCGCACTCCCGGTCGTAGTACCCCTCCCGGTACAGGCCGATCACCGCGTCCGCATCCTGCTCGATGGAGCCGGACTCCCGCAGGTCCGACAGCATGGGCCTCTTGTTCTGCCGGGCCTCGTTGGCACGGCTCAGCTGGCTCAGGCACACGATGGGCACTCCCAGCTCCTTGGCGGTGACCTTCATCATGCGGCTGATATCGCTGACGGCCTGGGTACGGCTCTCGTTGGCCCAGGTATTGCCGGAGCCCGCGCTCTGCATGAGCTGGAGGTAGTCCACCACCACCAGGCCCAGATTCTCCACCCGGCGGCACTGCGCGGCCATTTCCGCCACCGTCGTCGTGGGGTTGTCGTCCAGGCGGATGTCGATCTTGGACAGGGCGCCCGCCGCCTCAGCCAGCCGGCCCCATTCCTCGGTATTGAGCTGTCCCCGGTTGAGCTGGTACAGGTCGATATGGCTCTCCGAGGAGAGCATCCGGAGCACCAGCTGCTGCCGGCTCATCTCCAGAGAGAAGACAGCCGCGGTCTTGCCGGAGCTCTTTGCCGCGTTCACGGCGATGTTCAGAGCAATGCTGGTCTTGCCCATGCCGGGCCGGGACGCGATGAGGACAAAATCCCCCGCCCCCAGGCCCTGCAGGCACTCGTCGATGTCGGTCAGTCCGGTGGAGATGCCCGGCAGCTGACTGCCGCCCGCGGCGGCCTGGGAGATGTCGCTGAGCACATCCTGCAGCACGGGCGTCATGCGCACGAGCCCGCCCACGGTGCTCTCCCGGCGCAGGGCATAGATCTTCCGCTCCGCCAGCTCCAGCACCTGGTCGCCCTGGCTGACATCCTGATAGGCCTGCTCCGTGATCTCCGACGCGGCGGAGCCCACCTCCCGCAGAAGGGCCTTGTCCCGGACGATCTCACAGTATTTGAGCACGTTGCGGGTGGTGGGCGTCACGTCCATCAGCTCTTTGAGGTACTGCTTGGAATTCTCCTTCCAGCAGCCCCGCAGGTGCATCTCCTCCTGCACGGTGAGGGCGTCGATCTTCTTACCCGTGCTGAACATGGAGAAAATGGTGTCAAAGATCTCCCGGTTGACGTCGATATAGAATTCCGCGCCCCGGATATGGTTCGTCACATCGGGCACGCAGGCGGGGTCGATGAGCATCGCGCCGAGAATGGCCTGCTCCGCATCCGCCGCATAGGGGACCTTGCGTCCGAGGATCTCGTCCATGACGGCCTCCTGGTGTGTTATTTCTCCTCCGTGACCATCACATGGATGGTGCCGGTGATCTCATAGCCCAGCTTGCATTTTACCTGGAAGGTGCCAAACTGCTTGATGGGCTCGGTCTGTACGATCTGGTTCTTCTCCACGGCGATGCCGTGCTGGGTGTTCAGGGCCTCGGCGATCTCCTTGGAGGTGACGGAGCCGAAGAGCTTCCCGCCGGCGCCGGCCTTGGCCTTCACATGGACCACCACCGCCCCCAGCTTCTCGGCGTATTCCTGGGCCTGGGCCTTTTCCCGGGCGATCTGGGCCTGCCGGGCCTTGTCCTTCAGGCGCATGGCGTTCAGATTGTCCGCCGTGGCCTCCACGGCCAGGTTCCGGGGCAGAAGATAGTTGCGGGCATAGCCGTCGGAGACCTCCTTCAGCTGGCCCTTCTTCCCCTGGCCCTTGATGTCCTGCTGCAAGATCACTTTCATCTGTGCTTCCTCCTCTTGGGATAAACTATATCTGCGCGTCTGGCAGTTATGATAGGTTACAACCTCTCAGTCTCGCTTCGCTCGACAGCTCCCCTTACACAGGGGAGCCTTCCAATTTGGATGCCGCCGAAGGCGGCAACATTTTGGAATGGGCCCCCCAAGGGCAGGCGTGCCCTTTGGGGAGAGGAGGAGCCGCGGGCTGCTCGGGGTCTGCCGCTTGCGGCAGATCATGACCCAGCTCAAGCGTGCTCCGACGTCACGACTCAAGATATTCGTCGATGGCCGCTTTCAGGCGGGCCTCCGCCTCGCCGATGCTCACATTCTTCATCTGGGCCCCCGCCGCGGACTGGTTGCCGCCGCCGCCCAGCTTTTCCAACAGCACCTGTACGTTGGTGCTGCCGATGCTCCGGGCGGACAGGATGGCGCCGCCGTCCGCCGTGGGATAGAGCACCACCGAGGCCTCCACATCGGAGATGTTGAGCATCTCATCCGCCGCCTGGGCCGCCGCCACCCGATCCACCTCGTGGTCCATGACCGCCAGGCAGATGTTGTCCCGGTAGATGGCCGCCCGCTCCAGGATGGCATAGCGGCTCACAGTGTGCTGCATATCGCTTTGCAGCATGCGCTTGACGGAGACGGTGTCCGCCCCCATCCGGCGCAGGAACGCCGCCGCCTCGAAGGTCCGCTCGCCGGTGCGGATGGTGAAATTCTTCGTGTCCGTCACCAGGCCCGCCAGCAGCGCTTCCGCCTCCACCCGGCCAATGTCCTTTTGGTCGACCAGCTCCTCCAAAAGCTCCACCACCAGCTCCGAGGCAGAGGAGGCGTAGGGCTCGTGGAAGGTCAGGGCCGCGTTTTCGATATAGCTGGCCGCCCGGCGGTGGTGGTCAATGATGACAAGGCGGCTGATGGTCTGCAGCAGCGCCTCGTCCTCCACCTGCTCGGGCCGGTTGGTGTCCACCACCACCAGAAGGCTCCGGGAATTGGCCTGGAGCATGGCCTCCTTGGGGGTGATGAAGATATCCTCATACTCCTTGTGCTTTTTCAGCTCGTCCATCAGCACGGAGCAGGCATTGGGGCCGCCCCCCATCACGATGCGGGCCCGCTTGCCGTAGCTTCTGGCGATGCAGCTGATGCCCACAGCCGCCCCCAGCACGTCCATGTCCGCGAACCGGTGGCCCATGACATAGGTGACGGAGGCGTCCTTGATGAAGGAGGCCAGGGCGTTGGCCACCACGCGGCTCTTCACCTTCGTCCGGGTCTCCACCTCTGTGGCCCGGCCGCCATAGAATTCAAAATTGATGCGGTTGCGGACGACCGCCTGGTCACCGCCCCGGCTCAGGGCCATATCCACGCTCAGAGAGGCAAAGTTGAAATCCTCCTCCAGGCTGACCCCGTCCAGTCCCGCGCCGATGCTCACCGTGGCATGGATGCCGGACGTGTTCACCACCTTGCGCACCGTGTCCAGGACCGTGAACTTCTCCGCGGCCAGCTTGTCGAAATGGCGCCGCTCACACAGGAAAATATAGCGGTCCCTGTCATACCGCCGGAGGAAGCCCCGGGTCCCCTCGATCCACTGGACGAACACGTCCTCCAGCTGGTTGCGCAGGTCGTTGCGGGTCCGCTCCGGGACGCTGCGCATGAGCTCATCGTAGTTGTCGATCATAATGAGCATCACCACGGGACGGGATGCGGTATACTCCTTCCGGATGTCGTCGTAGTCGGTCACGTCCACCCAGTACGTAACGCCCATGGAACCGCTGACCTGTTCGCCCTCCTTGCCCCGGACCAGGTTGCCGTGGACCTGATACCGGCGTCCGCCGGCCTCCACCAGGCCGGGACAGCGGCTCTTTCCCTCCAGGATCCATTTCCCCTGATAGCCGGGCACCAGATCCGTGATGGCCACATCCATCACAGGCTCCTTCCGACCGCAGGCGGTAAAAAACTCCTGATTGGCCCAGACCAGCCGCCCGGAGTCCACGAAATAGGCGGCCATCGGCAGCGGGAAGTTCATCATGGCGTTGTCCCGGGCCGCCTCCGAATCATAGGTGACGGACTGGATATACTCCATCAGCTCCCGGCGCCGCCGGCGGACCATGGCCATATTGACGATCAGCAGCACGAACGCCGTGACAGCCTCTCCCAGGGCAAGATATTTCTCCTGGAAGAATATCGCCGTCACCGCTGCAAAAAAGAACAGACAGAGGATATAGATCCGGGAGCCCGGCTCCCCCAGTTTCTTTTTGATCTTATTCATGGCGCACTGCTCCAAAATAAATATACTGTAATATTATAGCAGAACCGCCATGATAATACAAATACATTTTTGAAACGCTCCGTCCACATACTAGACCCGAGGTGAAAGGATGAAAGCGGTCATACTCACCGGCGGGGAAGGCACGCGCCTGCGGGCCATTTCCGGCGGGCTTCCCAAACCCATGATGCCGCTGCTGGGCACGCCCCTCTTGGAGCGGACCGTGACGCTGCTGCGGGAAAACGGGTTTGACAGCCTGTGTCTGACGCTGCACTATCAGTCCCAGATCATCCGGGACCATTTTCGGGACGGCGCCCGGTTCGGCGTACACATCGAATACCGGGAGGAGTCCGCGCCCCTGGGCACGGCAGGCGCCGTGCTGAACTGTGCCGATTTCATCGGCGGCGACAGCTTCCTGGTCATGAGCGGCGACAGCGCCTGCGATTTTGACCTGGCGGAACTGATGGCGGGCCACACCGCCGGGGTGACCATCGCCCTGGCCGCCCAGGCGGAGCCCCTCCCCTACGGCCTGGTGCTCACCGGCCGGAACGGTCGGGTCACCGGTTTCCTGGAAAAACCCGCCTGGGAGCAGGTGGTGACCGACCAGGTCAGCACCGGCATATATGCCTTGAGCCCGGAGGTCCTGTCCCACATCCCTCCCGGCACGCCCTACGATTTTGCCAGGGACCTGTTTCCCCGGCTGCTGGAACGGGGCGTCCCCATGCGGGGGCAGGTCATGGAGGGGTACTGGTGCGACATCGGCACGCCCCAGGCGTATTATCAATGCAACCTGGACGCCCTGAGCGGGCTGTACCACCTGCCCGGCAGCCAGGAGGCCCCCCGGCGGATACTGCCCTGCCGGGACCGGGCCCGGCTCATGCGGGCCATGAGCGAGGCGCTGGCAGAGTTCGGCGCGGATTTTTCCGACGGTCTGACCGTATCTCTCGCCCACGGCAAGGCCCATCTGGCCCCGATGGCAGACCGGTGCGCCCTCTCACTGGACGGAGACCGGGCCGCCATCCGCCGGCTGGAGGCCCTGGCAAAGAAGCTGGAACGGGATATGGGCTCATAAAACCGCCCCTGCTGTCCAGAAGACAGCAGGGGCGATGCAATGATCCTGGGCCATCTTTGGCCCCGTGAAATTTTACTCCGCGACCACGACCGGCGCCTCCGGCGCGTTGCGGCCGATGGAGGCAATGCCGTTTTTGGCGCTGGCCTTGGCCTTGTAGCCCTCGCTGACAGCGATGAGCTCGCCGTTTCTCGCCTTCAGGCGGAAGCGGAACTCGCCGGCCTTGTCCTTATAGATCTCATACTTGGGGTGCGCAAGGGGCTCAAAACCCGCCACCGTCTGGTCCTCCACATGGGCCGCGCAGTTTTTCCGCACGCTCTCCACGCCGTTTTTGGCCGCGTCCATCGTGGTGTAGGTCTCACCGCCGGCGGCAATGACCTGCCCATTCGTGGCATACAGGCTGAAGGCAAACTCTCCGTTTTTCGCTGTCTTGATCTCAAATTTCGCTGCCATGGGATTATCTCCTTTTCGTATATGTTTTGTGGGTGTACTTGATGCCTGGACCATTCTAAACCCTTTCCCAGCAAAATGCAAGAAAAAACGCACAAAATCTTTCAAAAATTTCAGCATTTTGCACGGTTTGAACAACCAGACGTCCGTACATACCGCAAAGTCAGGACCACCCGCATAGCGGGTGGCCTGCACAAGCCCTGTAAGGGCATAATGTTGGCGGCGCCTAAAGGC
>CANRNU010000042.1 GCA_947632005.1 uncultured Oscillospiraceae bacterium
GCTGCAGCGGGTAGGCACGGGCGGAGACCCTGCGGAAGAGCTGGCGGTCTTTGTCGAGAATGCCAACGCCGCCGCCGAGGGCTGAACTTCACCACAGGAACTGACAACTAAGTAGTTCGGTGCGCACCCTCTCCCGCGTTGTGCGCGGGAGAGGGTGTTGCCCGTATATCCCGAGGCAGACAGCTCCGTCCGGCCGGGACCTCGGCGGGCGGAGCTGTGTGCCCCGAGATCGTGATATCAATATAAGGAAGGAGGCGGATCAGCTTGGGCAGATCATCCATGAGCAAGGCTTTGGTGCGGCGGGAGACCATCTCCGGCTATCTCTTCCTGCTGCCGAGCCTGATCTTCTTCGTGGGATTCGTGGTGTATCCCATGATCATGTGCATCTACACCAGCTTTTTTGACGCCACCATGGGCAAGGATCGGGCCGATATCTTCATTGGCCTGCAAAACTACAAGGACCTGTTCCGGGACCCGAACTTCATCAAGGCGCTGAAAAACACGCTGGTCATCGTGGTGGTCTCCGTGCCGGTGACCTGCGCCTTCTCTTTGTGGGTCAGCTCCGCCATCTATAAGATGCGGGGCCCCATCCGCAGCGCGTTCAGGTGCATCTTCTATCTGCCCGTGGTCACCGGCTCCGTGGCGGTGACGGTGGTGTGGAAGTGGATGTACAACAACTACTACGGCATCTTCAACTATGTGGGGAAGGCCGTCGGGCTGCTGGACAAGAACATCAACTGGCTGGGTGACGAGCGGTTTGCCCTGGGATGCATCATCCTGATCCTGCTGACCACCTCCGTGGGGCAGCCCATCGTGCTGTATGTGTCCGCGCTGGGCAACGTGGATCAGTCCCTGGTGGAGGCGGCCCAGGTGGACGGCGCCAACGACATGCAGGTGTTCTGGCGCATCAAGTGGCCCCAGATCATGCCTACTACCCTGTACATCCTGGTGATCACCACCATCAACTCCTTCCAGTGCTTCGCGCTGATCCAGCTGCTGACTTCCGGAGGGCCAAATCACAGTACGGACACCATCATGTATTACATATACTACCAGGCGTTCAAGCTGTACCATTACGGCTACGGCAACGCCATGGGTGTGATCCTGGCCATCATCATCGCCATATTCTCCGCGATCCAGTTCAAGCTGGCCAAGGCGGAGACTAGCTATTGAGGGAGGTGCGGGCATGAATAACCTCAACGCCGGCGTGCATCATACCACGCCCTACAAGGTCATCACGGTCATCCTGCTGGTGGTGCTGGCACTGCTGTTCCTGTTCCCCCTGTACTGGATCGTCACCGGCGCGTTCAAGACCATGAAGGAGATCAACTCCACCACACCGGCCTGGTGGCCCAGCGAGTGGGTGCTGACCAACTTTGAAAAGCTGTTCAGCCGCCGGTCGGCCAATCTGTTCGACATCCCCATCCCCTTCACGGATAAGGTCCTGTCCGGACCGGTGGTCCCGGCGGCCATCCGCTGGCTCATCAATACCGTGTGGATGGCGGTGGCCTCCATGGTCCTGACCTGCGTCACCGCCACCATGGCGGGCTATTCCCTGGCGAAAAAGCGTTTTTTGGGCCGGGGGTTCGTGTTCTCGCTGATCGTCTGTGCCATGGCCCTGCCCAAACAGGTCATTTTGATCCCCCTCATCCGGGAGATGAGCGCCCTGAAGCTCTATGACAAGATGTGGGCCGTGATCTTCCCCATCGTGGGGTGGCCCTTTGGCGTGTTCCTGATGAAGCAGTTTTCCGAGAGCATCCCCGGGGAGATGCTGGAGGCCGCCCGCATCGACGGCGCCGGCGAGACCAAGACCTTCCTCAGCATCGTGGTGCCCCTGGTGAAGCCCGGCATCGGCGCGCTGGCCATTTTCACCTTTATCAACTCCTGGAATGACTACTTTATGCAGTTGATCATGCTCTCCAGCACCAGCAACCTGACCATCTCCCTGGGCATTGCCCAGCTCCAGTCGGAGCTGAGCACGGACTATGGCCTGATCATGGCCGGTGCGGCGCTGGCCTCGGTGCCCATCCTGACCGTATTCATCATCTTCCAAAAATATTTCACCCAGGGCATCACCATGGGTGCTGTGAAAGGATGATACACATGCAAATCTATGTCACCAAGGATTACGAGGCCATGAGCCGCAAGGCGGCAGCGGTCATGGCGGCGCAGATCATCGCCAAACCGGATTCCATCCTGGGCCTGGCCACCGGCTCCAGCCCGGTGGGGCTGTATCAAGACCTCATCGCTGGATGTGCGGCGGGGGACCTGGACTTTTCCCGTATCACCACGGTGAATCTGGACGAGTACGCGGGGCTGGACGGGACCCATGACCAGAGCTACCGGTATTTTATGAACACCAACCTCTTCGACCATGTGAACGTCGACAAGGCGAGGACCAACGTGCCCAACGGCAAGGCCCCGGACCCGGCGGCGGAGTGCGTCCGGTATGAGGCGATGCTGCAAAAGCTGGGCCCGGCGGACATCCAGCTTCTGGGCATGGGCCGCAACGGCCACATCGGCTTCAACGAGCCGGACGACGTGTTCACCGCCCCCACCCATGTGGTGGAGCTGACCGACTCCACCATCGACGCCAACGCCCGGTTCTTTGCCAGCCGGGATGAGGTCCCCAAGAAGGCCCTGACCATGGGCGTGGGGGCCATCATGCGGGCGCGCCGGGTGCTGGTGGTGGTCAGCGGCCCGGACAAGGCCGAGGCCGTGAAGGCCGCTTTTGCCGGTCCCATCACGCCCCGGGTCCCTGCCTCCATCCTGCAGCTGCACCCAGACGTGGTGCTGGTGGGTGATGAGGCGGCCTTGGCGGGACTGCTGGAAACGGGGGTGACGGCATGCGGCTGACAGGCGGACGGGTCTTTGACCCCCGGAAGGGCTTCGTGCTCCGGGACGTGTGTACAGAAGGGGACAGGATCGCCGCAGAGAGCGCCGGCGAGACCGTGGACGTGACGGGATGCTATGTCATCCCCGGCCTGACGGACCTGCATTTCCACGGCTGCCGGGGCGCGGACTTCTCCGACGGTGATGCCGCCGGTCTGCAGACCATGGCGGACTATGAGCTCAGCCGGGGCGTGACCCAGATCTGCCCCGCCGGCATGACGCTGGACGCGCCCCAGCTGGAGAAGATATGCGTCACCGCGGCGGAACATAAGAAGAACGCCGTCTCCGGGGCGGACCTGGTTGGGGTCAATCTGGAGGGACCGTTTTTGTCCCAGGCCAAGAAGGGCGCCCAGAACGGCGCGTGGATCCGAGACCCGGACCCGGCGCTGCTGCTGCATTTGAAGGAGCTGTCCGGCGGGCTGGTGAAACTGGTGTCCCTGGCACCGGAGGCCCCGGGCGCCGTCGAATTCATCCGGCAGGTGAAGGACCAGGTGCGGGTCAGCGTGGCCCACACCGCCTGCAACTATGACCAGGCCATGGCCGCCTTTGACGCGGGGGCGCGCCAGGCCACGCACCTTTTCAACGCCATGAATCCCTTCGCCCACCGGGAGCCCGGCCCTGTGGGAGCCGCCTCCGACTCCGACTGCATGGTGGAGCTCATCTGCGACGGCATCCACATCCACCCGGCGGTCATCCGGGCCGTGTTCAAGCTGTTCGCGGGCCGGGTCATCATCATCAGCGACTCCCTGCGGGCCTGCGGCATGCCGGACGGCCAGTATGAGCTGGGCGGGCAGGACATCTTTGTGAAAGGGCCCCTGGCGACCCTGGCCGACGGCACCATTGCCGGGTCCATCACCGACCTGATGGGCGGCATGATCCGGGCTGTAGGGTTCGGCATCGACCTGCACACCGCGGTCACCGCCGCCGCGGTCCATCCGGCCCAGGCTCTGGGCATCTATGACCGGTACGGCAGCCTGGATGTGGGCAAGACGGCCAACATCGTGGTGCTGGCCCCGGACTTGTCCCTGCGGTCTGTCATATTCCACGGCAAAGCGGTCGGATGACCGTTATTGAAATAAGTTTACATAACATATCCCGCCGGTCCTCCGGCGGGATATGTTTTTGCGGTCATGGAGCCGGACCGGGGCCGTGTCGGCAGGATGACAGCGCAAAAGCAAAGGGGAAGAATGGGTGCAAGAAAAATAAAGAAATCTTATTGATGCTATGGCAATAATTAATAAATCTGCCGTGCGATGGGGCACAAAGTCCAGATGTTTTGACAAAATGTGCAATTTCGGCGCGTAAATTTGGGCATTATGCCTTGACAATGGCACAAACCGGGGTTATCATGCGTATCATGAAACGGCAAGGACGTCGCGACAGTGTGTCGGGGCGTCCTCGCCGTTTTTTGAATTTTACGGCATCAAGAGGAGGAAATGAAAATGGAGGAGATACTGGAGAGCCTGTCCGGGGAGATATTCGCCGTATGGTTTCTGATCGGCGCGGCGCTGGTGTTCTGGATGCAGGCGGGCTTTGCCATGGTGGAAAGCGGCTTTGCCCGGGCGAAGAATGCCGGCAACATCCTGATGAAGAATCTGATGGACTTCTGCATCGGCACATGCGTGTTCATCCTGATCGGCTTCAGCCTGCTGCTGGGGGAGGACGTGCTGGGCTTCATCGGCAAGCCGGGCTTTGACATCTTCACGGCATACGGGAAATTTGACTGGTCCAATTTCGTGTTCAATCTGGTGTTCTGCGCCACCACGGCCACCATCGTGTCCGGGGCCATGGCGGAGCGGACGAAGTTTTTGTCCTACTGCATCTACTCGGGCGTCATCTCGGCGCTGATCTATCCCATCGAGGCCCACTGGATCTGGGGCGGCGGCTGGCTCAGCCAGCTGGGTTTCCATGACTTTGCCGGGTCCGTGGCCATCCACATGGTGGGCGGCGTGTGCGCCTTCATCGGCGCGGCCCTGGTGGGACCCCGCATCGGCAAGTTCACGAGAGACGCCAAGGGAAAGGTCACCAAGGTCAACGCCTTCCCGGGCCATAACATCCCCCTGGGGGAGCTGGGCGTGTTCATCCTGTGGCTGGGGTGGTACGGCTTCAACGGCGCGGCCTGCACCAGCGTGGAGCAGCTGGGCTCGGTGTTTCTGACCACCACCGTGTCCCCTGCCGTGGCCACCACCGTGTGCATGGTCTTCACCTGGCTCAAATACGGCAAGCCGGATGTGAGCATGTGCCTGAACGCCTCCCTGGCGGGGCTGGTAGGCATCACGGCCCCCTGCGACGTGACGGACTGCTTCGGCGCCATCTGCATCGGCGCGGTGTCCGGGCTGCTGGTGGTGTTCGGGGTGTGGCTGCTGGACAACAAGCTGCGGGTGGACGACCCGGTGGGCGCGGTGGCGGTCCACTGCTTCAACGGCATCTGGGGCGGCATCGCCGTGGGCCTGTTCGCCACCACCTCCGCCCCCGGCAACGACAGCCTGGTGGGGCTGTTCTATGGCGGCGGTTTCCGCCTGCTGGGCATCCAGCTGCTGGGTATCGCGGCGGTGATCGGCTGGACGGCGGTGACCATCACGGTCTTCTTCCTGCTCATCAAGGCCGCCGTTGGCCTGCGGGTGAAGCCGGAGGAGGAGCTGATGGGCCTGGATGTGACGGAGCACGGCCTGGTGAGCGCCTACGCGGACTTCATGCCCGCCCTGGGCATGCCGGCCATGGCGGACGCCGGCGGGAACCGCCCGGGGGACGTGCCCGCCGCGCCCATGGATGAGGCGGTGCCGGTGCAGGTGCGCGAGCCCAAGCCGGTGGCTTCCGATGGAGGCGTGAAGATGTCCAACGTGACCATCCTGCTGCACATGGAGAAGTTCGAGGCCCTGAAGGCGGCCATGCTGGACATCGGCATCACCGGCATGACGGTGACCAACGTGATGGGCTGCGGCGTGCAGAAGGGAAAGCCCGAATACTACCGGGGCGTCGTCCAGGATATCACTCTTCTGCCCCGGGTCCAGGTGGAGATCGTGGTCAGCAAGGTCCCGGTCCGGACGGTCATCGAGACGGCCAAAAAGGTGCTCTACACCGGCCATATCGGGGATGGAAAGATATTTGTCTACGATGTGGAGAACGTGGTCAAGGTCCGCACCGGCGAGGAGGGCTACGCCGCCCTTCAGGATGTGGAGCAATACTAAGAACAGACACGGCGACGGGACGGAGACTGTCGGACATGACGGTCTCCGTCCTGTGTTTATGGAGGATATGAGGCGGCGGGAGATATGGGATGGCCCGGGCTTGCACGGAGGCCATGGGAGGTGTTATAATTCTGTCAATATGAATGGGCCCGGTCCCTATGGGAAGGCTGCTGCGCCGGACCTTTTTGAACATCGATGCTGAAAAAGGAGACACGACAGATGATACGCTTTTACAACGGACTTGTGCTGGAGCCGTCCGGCGTGACGGAAAACGAGGTCTGGGTGGATGGCTCCGCCATCTCCTATGTGGGGCCCGCAAGGGAGGACATGCCCCTTTTCGATTGTATAGTCAATCTGAGGGGAGACCTTCTCATGCCTGGCTTCAAGAATGCCCACACCCACTCCGGCATGACCTTCCTGCGCTCCGCCGCGGACGATCTGCCCCTGCACCAGTGGCTGGAAAAGCAGGTGTTCCCCGCCGAGGCGAAGCTCACGGCGGAGAGCACGGCGGCGTTCGTGAAGGTGGCGTTTTTGGAGTATCTCACCAGCGGCGTCACCGCCTGCTTCGACATGTACTACCACACGGACGAGTTTGCCCGCATCGCCCGGGACTGGGGCTTCCGGGCGGTGCTGTGCGGCAGCTTCACCGCCGGCAACGACTGGGAGGAGATGTACGATTATTACCAGCACTACAACCATGACTTCGGCCCCCTGGTCAGCGCCCAGCTGGGCTTCCACGCGGAGTACACCACCAACCGGGAGAAGCTGGAATACCTGTCTAAGGTCTGCCATGAGCTGAAGGCTCCCGTCTGGTGCCACAACGCCGAGACCGCCTCCGAGGTGGACGGATGCATCGAGCGCCACGGCGTCACGCCCACCAAGCTCTTTGACAGCCTGGGCCTTTATGACTACGGCGGCGGCGGGTTCCACTGCATCTACATGACCGACGAGGACCTGGACATCTTCGCCCGCCGGGGCCTCACCGCCGTGCTGAACGCCTGCTCCAACGGAAAGCTGGCCAGCGGCTTCTTCCGCCTGAAGGAGGCCATGGAAAAGGGCGTCCGGTTGGCGGTGGGCACCGACGGCCCCGCCTCCAACAACGCCCTGGACATGTTCCGGGAGATGTATCTCATCAACATCATGGCCAAGCTCCGGGAGGAGAACGCCGCCGCCGGCGACCCAGCCCTCATCCTGAACGCGGCGGTGTCCGGCGGCGCCCGGGCCATGGGGCTGGATGACTGCGACGCCATCGCCCAGGGCAAGCAGGCGGATATGGTGCGCATCGACATGCACCGGCCCAACATGCGCCCGGTGAACAACGTGGTGAAGAACCTGGTCTACTCCGGCAACCCCTCCAACGTCCGCATGACCATGGTCGCGGGGAAGGTGCTGTACGAAAACGGGGAGTTCTTCGTGGGAGAGGACCCGGAGGACATCTACCGCGCGGCGGAAAAATATACCCGGGAGATATTGGGATAAACGAAAAGATGACAGAAGACCTCCGGCCACGGGCCGGAGGTCTTTTATAGCGCGCCCTCGTGCTGCAACAGCCAGCTCTTGACGCCGATGCCCGCCGCGTAACCGGTGAGGGAGCCGTCCGCCCCGATCACCCGGTGACAGGGGATGATGATGGAGATGGGGTTATGGCCCACCGCGCCGCCCACCGCCTGGGCGGACATGGTCCAGCGCCCCAGCCGGGCGGCGGCCTTCGCCGCCAGGGCCCCGTAGGTGGTGACCTCCCCGTAGGGGATGTCCAGCAGCAGGTCCCAGACAAGGCGGCGGAAATCGCTGCCCGCCGGGGCCAGGGGCAGGTCCCGACCGTCCGGCTGCGCCCCGCCGAAGTAGGCGTCCAGCCAGGCGGCGGCCTGGCCGAAGACCGGCAGGGCGGCGTTTTCGGTCATGGGCCCGGCGGGGAAATACTTCTGTCCGGCGAACCACAGGCCGGTCAGCCGCTCGCCGTCCGAGCCCAGCACGATCCGCCCGGCGGGGGAGGGGTAGACGGTGGAATAGAGCATGGGCGTCACCTCCGGGATCAGCTGGTGAGCTGTTGGTACATCTTCATCAAATGGGCCACGCAGGCGGATTCTGAGCTGAGCGGCCAGGCCCGGCCATAGGCGTTCCACACGGCCTTGTCGTTGGCCTGGTGGGCCCGGCGCAGCTCCGGGGGCATGGTGATCTCGTCGTACAGGTCGGCCAGGCTCGCGTCCGGGTACAGGGCCCGGGCGTCCAGGATGGCCTGGGCGGTCTGCTCTATCCTCTGCCTCTGTTCCTCCGTGGGCGTGGGCCAGGGGAAGTTGTTGTAGACATTGGTGACTGTGATTCGATAACGCATCTCCAACCGTCCGCACACCGCCCGCATCCAAGCCATGAACACATTTGAATTTAAGATGCCAAAGTCAAAAAGCGTCGCATCGGGCATCATCTGAACAGAATTGTTTGCAATTACAGTGTGTGGCAGATATCCGATAGGAACATATCTTCGCTTTTCACTGGATGTGAGTGGTATCAAAAGATAGTTTCCTCTCTCTGGCTGGCGGTCTTCTGTGAAAAGGTAGGGATAATCGGCCCACTTTCTGGTAGCGGCTTTTGGGCTGTTCAGTCTGAACTCCTTTACCTGCTTGATTCGCTCCATCAGCTCTGGGTATTTTCTGAGGCCCGCTGGATTTTTGCCGCGGCACCACAGACAGTACCTCTTTGCATTAGAGATAAATGTTTGTCCGTTTGTTGCCTCGCAGATATACTTATCTATGTCCGGATATTTTTTGACTAAGTCGTGATATTCTTCTGGACTGAAATAAAACAATCCGTTGTCTGTTCCCTGGCTCCCTTTATTCATAATGGAAACACCGGCGCAAAGCGGTTTTGTCCGGTCCTCAACATATATATTTGGGCCGTCTACCAGATATCCGTTAATATTGTCCGCCGCTTTAAATGTTCCGTTTGGGAAATACAGCCGCTTTTCGCTAGAACTGTTTCCTGTGCTGAACCCAATGATGACACAATGCACATGGGCCTTTAAAGTTGCCTCAGAATCCCATCGGAACGTTCTGTACGCGAAGTCGATGTGAATGCCCTGCGCTTCAAACAACCGCTTCCATACAGGCGTTACCTGCTCGCCCTGTGTGATGGAGTTCGTTGATACAAAGGCTGTGTGAGTGGCTGTGTTCTGCATATACATGGCGGCTTTCATATACCACCCAGAGACGTAATCTATATTTTTTGTCTTGTGATACAACGGCTCTAAATCAGCCTTTTGCCTGGGCGACTGCTGCGTATAACCCACGAACGGGGGATTGCCCATAATGTAGCTTAGCTCGGTTTTCGGCACCACGGTCTCCCAGTCCAGGCGCAGGGCGTTGCCCTCCACGATGTGGGCGTTGGTCTTCAGGGGCAGGAAGTCCAGGTCCCGGTGGACGATGTCCATGGTCCGGCGTAGCATCTGGCTCTCCGCGATCCACAGGGCCGCCTTGGCAACGGACACGGCAAAGTCGTTGATCTCGATGCCGTAAAACTGGCTGATGGAGACCTGGACCGGATTTTCCACGTCGGCTATCACCATCTGCCCGTGCCGGAGCTCGTCAATGACCTGATTCTCCAGCTTGCGCAGGGACAGATATGTCTCTGTCAGGAAATTTCCGGACCCGCATGCCGGGTCCAAAAACCGCAGCGACGCCAGTTTCCGCTGGAACGCCTCCAGCCGGGCCATGCGGGTCTTCTCCACGGGGACGGCCTCGATCTGGGCGTACTCGCCGTTCAGCTCGTCCAGAAACAGCGGGTCGATGACCTTGTGGATGTTCTGGACGGACGTATAGTGCATGCCGCCGTTTCGCCGGGTCTCCGGGTTCAAGGTGCTCTCGAACACCGCGCCAAAAATGGTGGGGCTGATCTCCGACCAGTCAAAGTCCTCGCTGGCCTGCCGCAGGAGCAGGTCTACGATGTCGTCCGTGATACGGGGAATGATGACGCTCCGGTCAGAGAAAAGCCCGCCGTTCACATAGGGGAAAGCCAGCAGGTCCTCGTCCAGATAGGGGTCGCGGCCCTGGTCTGTGTCAAGTATATTGAACAGGTCGATGAGCGCCTGACGGGCATTGGGCCGCCGCCGGGCCAGATAGTCATGAAACTGCCGGCGGCTGAATACGCCGGAGTCCTCGGCATAAAAACAAAATACCAGCCGCACGCACAGCGTGTTCAGAGAACGCAGGACATCTGCAGGGGCAGCGGGGGGGGGTAGAGTTATACTGTTTCAACAGCGCGTCATACAGCACACCCACGATGGCGCCCGCCTCTTTGGACACGGCTTCCTCCCGGCGGATGTTCTCGTCCGTCTCGTCCACCAAAAACCGCAGCCGGTGGACCTCCCGCTCCAGGTCGGCCAGGGCCAATACCTCCGGCTCGTCGTTGGGGCGGTTCATGTCGTGGATGTGGAACTGCTGGAAATTGCAGACCACGATCCAGCGGGGCTGCCGGTCTTTGCCCATATAGCCGCCGTACCGGCGGGCCTGCTGATAGGGGCGGAGCCGGGACCCGTCGGACTGGACCTCGCCCTGGGACAGGTCGACGTCCAGGCTCTTCTGCTCGATGAGCACCTTTGTCTCGGGGATATAGGCGTCAATGAATTTGGTGGTGGTCCGACCGGTGCGCAGGTCGTCCACCTTGACCGGCTCCTCGAAAAGAATGCGGCTCTCCGCGTCCGGGACGCCGAACACGTTCCGCAGCAGACCGAGCCAAAACACCTGGGTCTGCTGCTTTTCGTCCCCATGCCCGGCCCAATGGGCGGCGAATTGCCGCGCGGCCAGGCGCTTTTCCGTGTCGGTCATCAAAATGCCTCCTCTCTCTGCGGGTATTGCACAGCGGTCAGTCCTCCCACACGAACCGACCGATCTTCACGCCGTTTTGCATCAGGCTCGTCCAAACGCCCAATCCCAGCTCCCGGGCCACTTTATCATCCTGGTAGCGCCGGGAAATGTGCAGCGCGCCGATACAGGCGCTTTTGAAATGCCGGGCGTAGGGCCAGGGCATCTTTTCCGGCAGATACAGGTCATGGATGCAGCTGGCCCCAAAGGCATAGGTGCCCAGGACCTTCAGCGTCTCCGGAATGCGCACCGCCGGCAGCCGCGAACCGGAAAAAGCACAGCCGTGGCCGGTCCCCAGGACCTCCAGAGAGTCCGGCAGCGTCAGTTCCCAAAGCACATCGTAATTGCGGAAGGCGTCCTCCTGCAGGACGGTCACCCCCTCCGGGATATGAAGATCGTAGACCCTTCGGATGTAGCTGTCGGGAGCAGCCGTGCCCGCCTCGTTGTCGTACGCGCAGTCAAAGCGCTGGAGCACCCCCGCGCGGTCCACCCAGAAACGGCCGCATTCATTTTTGAGCTCTTTCATCGATCTCCCTCCAGATGCATACAGATGGTTTGGTCAGCTCCTATAAAATTCCCGGGAGCACGCGGCGGACCGCTTTGCCGCCGGACGCCTCGCCATGCCGGGCATAAAAATGCCCCCTCTCCCACCATAGCATACCATATCGTGGGGAGGGGGCGCAAGTTTTACTTGTTGGGCACCCTTCGGTGCAGGGCCCAGGCCAGGGCCGCCAGAGCCAGGGTCATGGTCAGCCAGAGCAGCGGCGCGGCCTGGTAGCTGGTCAAATACCCGCCCAGATGCACCAGCCGGGGGTCGTAGACGAAGCCAGAGGCGCCCAGCACCGCCGGCAGCAGGCTCCAGAGATGGCTCAGGCGGGGATGGGAAAGGGGCAGCGCCGCGACCATGATGAACAGCAGCATCGTCCCGAAGCACACCGCCATGGCCGCCGTGCCGCCCCGGGTGCAAAGGCTCACCGCCATCACGAAGGCGGCGTGGACAAGGCTGGCGATGAGGTATATCCCACAGACGGTGAGGGCAAGCTGGCTCACGGTCAGAGGCGCGCCCCAGGCGGGAGCTATCAGCTGCTGCACGGCGGTGGCGGCGTCCTCCGGTCCCAGCAGAATGAGACAGGCAGCGGCCATGGAGCCCAGGATCACCAGAGCCCCGCAGAAACTCACCGTCAGCCCCGCCAGGAATTTGGCGGCGTAGAGGGGCGTTCTGCCGTACCGGGCGCATTGGGTGAGGGCGTCCGTGCGCCGCTGCTGCTCCATGGGGAACAGCCCCGCCAGGGCGATGATGGCGAACAGAAAGATGAAGAGGTTTGCCACATACGCCGTCGCGGCCAGAAAGGACCAGCCGCCGTCGGGATAGCCCGTCATGGTCAGGGGCGTTTCTATCTTCTCTGTCTGGGCCGCCCACCAGGCGATCTCGTCCTCCGTCAGGCCCCCGTGCTGGTAGCCTTTGGCACGGGCGGCCTCCACCGCGGCGTAATAGTCCTCCGCGGTCAGCTCGTCCGTCATGGCATCCTGGCCCACCATGGACTCCACTGTGTTCCAGATGTCCCCGTACTCCCCCCGGATGACGTAGCCGTCCAGGGTCAAGCCCATCTCGTCCGGGTCGGCCTGCCGGACAGTGACGGAGGACTCGGCGTTTTTGCTGCCATAGACCTGCGTGGTGGTCCGGCTTATAATGCCCATCTTTGCTATGGCCTCCTGGATCACGTCTGTGTCCAGGGCCCGGCCCTCCAGCCCCGCCGGGTCGGTGCGGTGGCGCTGGACGATCTCGTAGTGGCTCCAGACCTGCTCCTCCCCGCCGGTCACGTCGGCGGACATATACAATTTCCCTATGACCTGGGAGGCGGGCAGAGAGACCGATACGACCGTCAGGATGGCCAGAGCGGCCCAGATCATCTTTCGCTGGAAGAGCTTTTTCAGCTCGAAGCGGTAAAGGATGCCGATGTTACGCATGGTCTGCCTCCTCTCCAAACTGTGCCAGATAGAATTTCTCCAGATCCTCGTGCTTGTCCCAGGCCCCGTCGCGGACGATCTGGCCGCCGCGCATGATGAGCACCCGTCCGGCGATGTGCTCCACGTCGGAGACGATGTGGGTGCTCAGCAGCACCACGCTGTCCCGGCCCAAAGAGGCGATCAGCTCCCGAAAACGCACTCTTTCTCTCGGGTCCAGGCCGGCGGTGGGTTCGTCCAGGACCAGCAGCGCGGGGTCGTTCAAAAGGGCCTGGGCGATACCCAGCCGCTGGCGCATGCCGCCGGAGTAGGTCTTCACCTTTTTCTTGTACACGTCCGCCAGGCCCACCATATCCAGCAGCTCCAGGCCCCTGCGCCGGGCCTGGCTTTTGCCGAGGCCCTTGAGGGCGGCCATGTACAGGAGAAAGTCCAGCCCGGTGAAATCCGGGTAGTACCCGAAGTCTTGGGGCAGATAGCCCAGGATGGCCCGGTATTCCTCCGCCGAGACGTCCGCGCCGTCGAAGCTGACGGACCCGGCGGTGGGCTTCAGGATGCCGCAGAGAAGACGCATCAGAGTGGTCTTGCCCGCCCCGTTGGGCCCCAGAAGGCCCGTGACACCGGGTGTCAGGCGCAGGCTCACCCGGTCCACGGCGATCTTGTTTTGGAATTGCTTGGACAGCCTGTCGATGGTCAGTTCCACGATAGTTCCTCCGTTTTTCGTATGGTCTTGACATACTCCCGCCCGGTGAGGCAGACCGCGGCGGCCAGGACGGCCAGCCACCAGCGAAAGCCCTCCGGGGCATAGACGCCCCGGACGCCGTGGAGCGCCAGGGCCAGCCCCGCCGTCAGCACCGCCGCCCCGGCGCAGACATACAGGCCCTCTTTTCCCCGGACGCGCCGCATCGCGGCCAGGCCCAGCAGGTCGGCCAGCAGGTAGGGGGTGAGCAGATACACCCCCGCCCGGAAAAAGCTCCCGTCCCCCAGCGCCGCCGCCAGCGCCGCCAGCAGGACCAGGTGGACCAGGCCCACCGCCCCCATCCGGCCCAGCACCACGCTCCGAAGGCCGAACCGGGAGCTGAGCTCCAGCTCCTCCATGCCGTACAGGGCCGGCCGGCCGCTCTCCGTCACCGCGGCCAGGGCGGCAAAGGGCGTCAGCGCCGCCGTCACCCACAGCGCGTCCGCCGGGATGAACCGCCCCAGGGCCAGCGCTCCGGCGAACACCGCCAGGGAGATCGCCCAGGTGATGAAGTTTACATAACTAATTTGCCCCAGCATCATGCGTAAGTGGCTCACCGGCGGGGGCGGCAGGGCGCGCAGGAGGGCCCGTTTCTTCTCCGGCGGGGGGACGGGAAAGGCGGTGTTCAGAGCCTTTTTCAGTTCCCGTTTTTTCATGGCTCATCCTCCTTCAGCATGTCCCGGAGCCTGCGCAGCGCCGCCTCCGTCCGGCGGTACACCGCGAAGCGGCTCATGCCCAGGGCGGCGGCGATGACCGACACAGGCTCACAGTTAACATAACGCAAGAATATCAACTCCTGGTCCGGGGGCGGCAGGGCCATCACCGCCTGCCGGAGCGCGATGCAGTCCAGGGGGACGTCCGGGGCGGGCAGGTCCTGGGGCAGGGGGTCCGGCTTCGTCCGGCGGTACTCGTCCACGCACAGGTTCCTCGCCACGGCGTACAGGTACCGCAGGGCCTCCGTCCGGGTCCGGCAGGCGCCAGAGGCCAGCCAGCGGGCAAATGCCTCCTGGACCGCGTCCTCCGCCGCCTCCCGGCTGCCCAGCCGGTGGTAACAGTAGCGGTATATCTTGTCGTACAGGGCCTCGATGTCCATGGATGAGCTCCTTCACCATGTATAACGGATGGGCGGGGGAAATGTGCGGCGTTTTGAGAAATTGTAGCATATTTTTCTTCCGTATGATAAAATAACTCAATACCAAACGTGTTATATCAAAAGGGGTGTGCTCCATGGGCTTTTTATATGTGCTGGAGGGCCTGCGTTCTCCGGTGCTGGACAAGATCTTCGGCGCGGTCACGTTCCTGGGCGGCGAGGTGGTGTTCGTGGCCGTGGCCATCGTGGTCTACTGGTGTATCAGCAAGCGGGACGGCTGTTACATCATCGCCGCGGGCATCGGCGGCACGGTGGTGAGCCAGACCATGAAGATCGCATGCCGCATCCCCCGGCCATGGGTCCGGGACCCGAACTTTACCATCATGGAGAGCGCCCGGGCGGACGCGGGGGGATATTCCTTCCCCAGCGGCCACAGCCAGAATTCCATCGTGTCCCTGGGGGGCACGGCCCGGTGCGTGAAAAAGACGTGGCTGCGGGTCCTGCTCTGGGTGCTGGCGGGGCTGGTGTGCTTCTCCCGGATGTATGTGGGGGTCCATACCCCGGCGGACGTGGGAGTGGGGGCCGCGCTGGGCCTGGCGCTGGTGTTCGGGCTGTACCCGCTGTTCCAGAAAAGCGGGGAGAAGTCCTGGCTGGCGCCGGCGGTGTTCGGCGCGTGCGGGCTTTTGAGCCTGGGCGCGGTGCTCTATGGGGAGCTGAACCGCTGGCCCGCTGATGTGGACGGCGACAACCTGGCGGAGTTCGTCAAAAACAGCTATACCATGCTGGGCATGTCCCTGGCGATGCTGACCGCCGTGCCCATCGAGCGGAAGTACATAAACTTTGACACGAAGGCGCCTCTGTGGGCACAGATACTTAAGTGCGCGCTGGGCTTTGCGCTGGTCATGGCCATCCGGGTGGGGCTGAAGCCGCCGCTGAACGCCCTGTTCCGGGGCCATCTGGCGGCAAGCGCGGTGCGGTACTATCTCATGGTGCTGTTCGCGGTGCTGGTGTGGCCGCTGACGTTCCCCTGGTTCGCCAAGGGCTGCCCCATGGGAAAACGGGCCAGGAAGGCGTTAAAGATCGCCGGCGTCATCCTCCTGCTCCTGGCCCTGCTGGCAGGCGCTGCCTGCTGGGCGGTGACGAAGGACTCCTCCGTGGAGCCGAGGGATTTTCCGGACGCGAAAAATCCCCTCATCACGCCTCTGGGGGTGACCATGCTGTCGGGCCACCGGGCCGGGGGCGGCGTGGCCCCGGAGAACACCATGCGGGCGCTGAAAAACAGCGCCGAAAACCCGGATTATCACCTGGATGTGTTCGAGTTCGACGTGCATCTGACCGCCGACGGGGTGCTGGTGCTGCTGCACGACGAGACCTTGGACAGGACCAGCGACGCGGCGGAGGTCTTCGGCGAGACGGATGTGGATGTGGGCGACAGGACCTTCGACGAGCTGCAACAGCTCAATATGGGCGCCGGATTCACCGCCGGGGACGGGTCCATGCCCTATCGGGACCTGCACGGGGATGCGGTGCCGGAGGACCTTCGCATCATCAGCCTTGACCAGGCGCTGACGTATCTGGAGAGCGTGGGGGACCTCCGCTATATCATCGAGATCAAAAACGGCGGGGAAAAGGGCTTTGAGGCGGCGGACAAGCTGTATGCCGCGCTGCGGGAGCACGGGGCCCTGGACCGGGCCGTGGTGGGCACCTTCCACAACGAGGTCACCGCCTATATGGATGAGGCCTATCCCGATATGCCCCGAAGCGCCGGCGTCAACGAGGTGGTGCGGTTTTACTTCTCCGCCCTGCTGGGGCTGAAGCTGGACGCCGGGGACCTGCACTACAAGGCCCTGCAGATACCCACCACCGACTACTTCGTCAACCTGGGCACCAGCCGGGTGGTCAATTACGCCCACGAGCGGGACATCGCCGTCCAGTACTGGACCATCAACGACCCCGCTGAGATGGCCCGGCTGCAGAGCATCGGCGCGGACGCGATCATGACGGACCTGCCGGACGTGGGGGCGGAGGTCCTGGACCAGCCGTAACGGGCATACGCCGTACGACCGCGCGCCGGCAGAAAAATTTTCAAAAAGTTTTGTAACGAAAGTTGGGCGCGTGCGTCTAACTCAAGGATGGAGGTGATGGCGCTGGACTATGAAGGACTCTATGACGCCTGTTATATGCAGGTGTACTCCTTCCTTCTGACCATGTCCAGAGACCGGAACCTCTCCGAGGAACTCACAGCCCAGACCTTCTACAAGGCCATGACATCCAAAAGTGAGTTCCGGGGCGAGGCCAAGGCCCTGACCTGGCTTTGCGCCATCGCGAAAAACCTCTATGCCGACGAACAGCGCCGCCGGGCAAGGCAGAGCGAAGCGGACCCGGAGGAGGCCGCGTCCGGCAGGGAGGCCGTTCCCATGGAGGACAGCGCCCTGGACCGGGATATGGCCTTCCGCATCCATATGATCCTGCACGATATGCCGGAACCCTACAAAGAGGTGTTTCAGCTGCGGGTGTTCGGGGAGCTGTCGTTTCGGGAGATCGGGCGCATCTTCGCCAAGACGGAGACCTGGGCTCGGGTGACCTATCACCGGGCCCGGCTGAAAATACAGGAAAGGATGGGAGACGATGGATAACTGCGGTGTGGTCCGGGACCTGCTGCCCC
>CANRNU010000043.1 GCA_947632005.1 uncultured Oscillospiraceae bacterium
GCAAAATCCCGCACCCGCCGGAGCATCCGGTTGGCGATACGGGGCGTGCCCCGGCTGCGGGAGGCGATCTCCACCGCCCCGTCCGGTTCGATCTCCACTCCCAGGATGCCCGCGCTGCGCTCCACGATCCGCCGCAGGTCCTCGGTGCTGTACAGCTCCAGGCGCAATACTACGCCGAAGCGGTCCCGCAGCGGCGCGGACAGCTGCCCGGAGCGGGTGGTGGCGCCGATGAGGGTGAAATGGGGCAGGTCCAGGCGGATGGAGTTGGCGGATGGGCCCTTGCCCAGAATGATGTCGATGGCGTAATCCTCCATGGCGGGGTAAAGTATCTCCTCCACGGAGCGGTTCAAGCGGTGTATCTCATCCAGAAAGAGGATATCGTTCTCCTGCAGGTTCGTCAGAAGCGCCACCAGGTCGCCGGGCTTCTCGATGGCCGGGCCGGAGGTGATGCGCATATTGACGCCCATCTCGTTGGCGATGACCCCGGCCAGGGTGGTCTTGCCCAGGCCCGGAGGGCCGTGGAGCAACACATGGTCCAGGGGCTCATTGCGTATCTTGGCGGCCTGGATAAACACGGCGAGATTCTCCTTGGCCTTTTCCTGGCCCGTATAATCCTCCAGGCGCTTGGGGCGCAGCGACGCCTCCGTCACGTCCTCCGGCTGGAAGCTGGCGGTGGTCAGGACCTCTTCCGGCCCGTCGCCGGAAAAATTGATGCTCATTGGGCCATGCCCCCCTTATCTCATCATGTTCTTGAGCGCGGCGCGGATGGCGTCCTCCGTGCTCATGGCCTCCAGGTCCAGCCCCTTCAGAGCGGCGGTGCACTCGCTGCGGCTATAGCCCAGCACGGTGAGGGCGCTCATCACGTCGGCCAGCTTCGACTGCCCGTCCCCGTCCCCCGCGGACACCGCGGGTATACCAGGCATGGACAGGGTCTCGGACTGTTTTTGTATCTTTTCCTTCAGCTCCAGGATGATCCGCTGGGCCAGGCGCTTTCCCACGCCCGGAGCAGCGGTGAGCACCCGCTCGTCGTCGATGACGATGGCCATGCACACCCGCTCTGTGGAGCTTGCGGACAGGATGGAGAGCGCCGCCTTGGGCCCCACGCCGGACACGGAGATGAGCATCTCAAAGCAGCGCTTCTCCTCTGCCGTGGCAAAACCATAGAGGTCAAAGGCGTCCTCCCGCACCTGCTCGCAGATGTAGAGCTTTGCCCGCTCCCCCCGGTGCAGCCGCCCCACGGTGGAGGCGGTGGTATTCACCGCGAAGCCCACGCCCCCGCACTCCACGACGGCCAGATTGGGCTCCAGGTCCGTGACCGTTCCGTTTAAATGGTAGAACATGCGTCATTGCCTCCTTCCGCCAGGCGGCTGGTCATGCTCCGGGCGTGGCAAATGGCCAGAGCCAGAGCGTCGGCGGCGTCGTCCGGCTTGGGCGGCGCCTTCATGCTAAGAAGCTTCTGCACCATATAGATGACCTGGTTCTTCTTGGCGTTTCCATAGCCCACAACGGCCTGCTTCACCTGCATGGGGGTATACTCGTACACGGGCACGCCGCTGCGGTATGCGCTGAGCAGGATCACGCCCCGGCCATGGGCCACGGCGATGCCCGTGGTGATGTTTTTGGAGAAGAACAGCTCCTCCACCGAGATGGCGTCCGGGGAAAAGGTGACGATCAGCTCGTTCAGATCGTTGTAGATCATGTCCAGCCGGGGCGACAGGGGCGTGTTGGCCGGAGTGGTGATGGCGCCGCAGGCCACGTAGGTATTCTTCCCCTTCACCGTGTCCACCACGCCAAAGCCCACCGTGCCCACGCCGGGGTCGATGCCCAGGATCCTCATTTCGCCGTTCCCTTCCCGCCGTCAAAATAGCGGCGCGTCTCGTCGATGTCCCGCTGGATCTGCGCCGTCAATGCCTCCGGCGAGGGAAAGCGGGCCTCGTCCCGCAGAAAATGCAGCAGATCCACCCGTACCGTGGTGCCGTAGAGCTGGCCGTCAAAGTCCAGCAGATTCGTCTCCACCGTCAGAGCGCTGTCTCCCGCGAAGGTGGGCCGCACGCCCACGTTAGTGATGGCAGGCAGGGGCCCGGACCGGAGCCAGGCCCGGCTGGCATAGACGCCGTGCCGGGGCACGATCACGCCCTCCGGGATGGGAAAGTTGATGGTGGGGATGCCCATGCGCCGCCCCCGCTGATAGCCGTGGACCACCTGATCGGACAGGGAGAACGGATGGCCCAGAAATCGGGCGGCCTCATCCATATCCCCTGCGGCGATCAGCTCCCGGATGTGGGTGGAGCTGACCACGGTGCCGTCCAGCTTCACCTGGTCCAGGATGTCGCAGCCCACGCCGTTTTCCCCGCACCAGGCGGCGATTCGCTGGGCCTTGCCCTCCCCCCGCCAGCCGCAGGAGAAGTCCTTTCCCATCACCAGATGGACGGCCCCCAGGCTGTCCACCACGGTGCGGATGAAATCCACCCAGGGCGTCTGCATGAACTGGTGGTCAAAGTGGAGCATCACGATGTCGTCGATGCCCCCCACGGTGGAGATGAGTCCCTTGCGCCCGGCGTTGGTGCTGAGCAGGGGCACGTCGGTGCCGAACACGAACACATCCGGGTGGGCGTCGAAGGTGACCACCGCAGGCACCGCGCCCAGGCGTTCGGCCTGCTCCCGGGCCCTGCGCATCAGGGCCTGGTGGCCCAGATGTACGCCGTCAAAAAATCCAAGGGCGACCACGCGCCGCAAGCTCTCCATTATGTCTGTCCCCCTTGGGTGATGAGCTCCAGCGGCAGGATGTACCTCTCCGGATCGGAGCGAATTTCTTCCAGTGTATGGGCCTGGTCCACGGTGAACCGTCCGGCCCGCACCCGGCGCAGAGCGCTCATGCACCCGCCGCAGCCCAGCGCCGCGCCGATGTCGGCGCAGAGGGTGCGGATGTATGTGCCCTTGGAGCACTCGATCTCCAGGCCCCAATCCCCAGCCTCGTCCCGGTCCGTGACGGCCAGGCGGTAAATGGTGATGGGGCGGGGCTCCCGCTCCACGCTGCCGCCCCGGCGGGCGATCTCATAGAGCTTCTTGCCCCGTATCTTGATGGCGGAATACATGGGCGGCAGCTGCAGGATGGGGCCGCGAAACTGCTCCAGGACCGCCTCGATCTGCTCCCGGCCGCGCTCGCCGTCTTTCTGCTCCAGAACGTTTCCCCAGATGTCCTGGGTGTCCGTGGCGACGCCCAGCCGCAGCCGGGCTATGTATTCCTTGGCGTCGTTTTCCGCGTACTTGGCGGCCTTGGTGCCCTTGCCCGCCAGCACCACCAGAAGCCCCGTTGCGTTGGGGTCCAGGGTGCCTGTGTGGCCGATGTGCTTTTCATGCAGCACCCCCCGCAGATGGGCGCACACGTCCATGCTGGTCCACTCCGCAGGCTTGTCCACAAGCAGGATGCCGTCCATCACAGGGCCTCCAGGATGTCCCGGACGATGATGTCCCGGGCCTGCTCCGGGTCGGCGTGGATGGTGCAGCCGGAGGCCATTTTATGCCCGCCACCCCCGTGAAGGGCGCAGACGGCGGAGCTGTCAAAGTCCTCCCCGCTGCGAAGGCTTAGCTTGCACTCTCCCGGCCGCAGCTCCCGGATGGTCACGCTCACTCGGCTGCCCGCCACGCGGCCCGCCAGGGAGGCCAGATCCTCGCAGTCGTCCTCCGTGGCCCCTGCGTCGGCCAGCATCTGCATCGTCACCGTGGCCACAGTGACGCAGCCGTCGGGGCCGTAGCGGCGCATACCGGAATAGATGGCCCCCTCCAGCAGCAGCCGGGAATAGGCAAAGGTGCGGAAAAGCAGTTTATTGAGCCTTTTATAGTCCGCTCCTGCCTCGATGAGCTCCGCCGCGGCCCGGTGGGTCTCCGCGTTGGTGTTGGCATAGACAAAGCAGCCGCAGTCGGTGGAGAGGGCCATATAGAGCAGGCTGGCCGTCTGCTCATCCAGCAGGTCCAGGGCCTGGGCCAGCTGCAGGATGATCTCCCCGCAGGAGGCCTTGTCCGGCTGACAAAGAAGGCGCCGGGCATAGCCGCTGTTGGTGGGATGGTGGTCGATGCAAAGGGCCACAGCAGAGCGCTTGAATCCCTCCGGAAAGAGGTTTTCCGAGGCCAGGTCCACAGATACCAGGGTCCGGCAGCCATAGCCCTCAGGGGCGATATAGGGCGCCATGAAGGGGGCGTACGTGGCCGTTATCTGGGGATTGGGATAGAGATACGCCTGCTTGCCCATCCGGCGCAGGATATGACAAAGGGCGGCGGCACTGCCAAGCGTGTCGCCGTCCGGGCGGATATGGGTCAAAAGCAGATATCCGTCGTTGTCTTTTAAGAAGGTCAGGCAGTCATTGAGGGTCATGGTCGTCATGTTGAATCCCCAGGTCGTTGATCAGACGGTTGATATAGGCGCCGTGGGCGATGGAGTCGTCCAGCACGAAGGTGAGCTCCGGGGTGTAGCGCAGATCCAGGCTGTGGCCCAGCTCCCGGCGCAGATAGCCGGAGACGGACTTCAGGCCCTTCATCAGCTGCTTTTCATCCAACTCCCCCAGCACGCTCACATATACCTTGCAGTGGCGCAGATCGTTGGTGGTGTCGGTGTGGGTCACGGTGAGCATGGCGCCCTGCTGGACCCGCGGGTCCTTTATCTCCCGCAATTTTTCCGCCAGCACCCGGCGGATGTCGTCGTTGATCCGGTCGATGTGATAGTTAGGCATTGATCTGCTCCATCACAAAGCACTCGATGACATCCTGCTCCTTGATGTCGTTGAACTTATCCACCTGCATGCCGCACTCGTATCCGGCGGCCACCTCCCGCACGTCGTCCTTGAAGCGGCGCAGGCTGGCCAGATCGCCCTCGTAGACCACGATGTTGTCCCGCAGGACCCGGACCTTGCAGCTGCGCTGGATCTTGCCGTCCAGCACGTAGCAGCCGCAGACGGTGCCCACCTTGGAGACCTTGTAAGTCTGGCGGACCTCGGCGTGGCCGATGAGCTTCTCCTGGAACTTGGGGGCCAGCATGCCCTTCATGGCCGCCTCGATCTCGTTGATGCAGTCGTAGATGACCCGGTACAGCCGGATATCCACATGGTCCCGGGAGGCGCTGTCCCGGGCGGCATTCTCCGGCCGGACATTGAAGCCCACGATCACCGCACCGGAGGTGGAGGCCAGCATCACGTCGGACTCGTTGATGGCGCCCACGGCGCAGTGGATGACCCGGACCCGGACCTCCTCGTTGGAGAGCTTTTCCAGGGAGGCCTTCACCGCCTCGGCGCTGCCCTTCACGTCGGCCTTGACGATGATGTTGAAGTCCTTCATCTCCCCCTCCTGGATGCGGGCGAACAGATCGTCCAGGGAGACCTTCTTGGGGGCGGTGTTGGCGGCCAGCTTCTCCTTGGCCTTGCGCTCCTCCACCAGCTCCCGGGCCATGCGCTCGTCGGCCACGGCGTTGAAGGTGTCGCCGGCATTGGGCACCTCGCTCATGCCCGCGATCTCCACAGGCACGGAGGGGCCCGCCTCGGTGACACGCTGGCCCTTGTCGTTGATCATGGTGCGCACACGGCCCACCGCCGTGCCCGCGATGATCACGTCGCCCTGCTTCAGGGTGCCGTTTTGCACCAGCACGGTCATGATGGGGCCGCGGCCCTTATCCAGCCGCGCCTCGATGACCGCGCCGCTGGCGGCGCGGTTGGGGTTGGCCCGCAGGCCCAGCATCTCGGTCTGCAGGGCCAGCATCTCCAGCAGAGACTCCACGCCCTCGCCGGTCTTGGCGGAGATGGGGCACACGATGGTCTCACCGCCCCACTCCTCAGGCACCAGCTCGTACTCAGTCAGCTCCTGCTTCACACGCTCGGCGTTGGCGCCGGGCATATCCATCTTGTTGATGGCCACCACGATGGGGATGCCGGCTGCCTTGGCATGGTTGATGGACTCCACGGTCTGGGGCTTGATGCCCTCGGTGGCGGCCACCACCAGGATGGCCACGTCCGTCACCATGGCGCCCCGGGCGCGCATGGAGGTGAAGGCCTCGTGGCCCGGCGTGTCCAGGAAGGTGACGGGGCTGCCTCCGATGTCCACCACGTAGGCGCCGATGGCCTGGGTGATGCCGCCGGCCTCTCCGGCGGCCACCTTGGTGTTGCGGATATAGTCCAGAAGGGACGTCTTGCCGTGGTCCACGTGGCCCATGACCACCACCACGGGGGCCCTGGGCTGCAACTCCTCCTCCGTGTCCACATGGTCGTCGATGAGCTTCTCCTCCACCGTCACGATGACCTCGTGCTCGATCTTGCAGTTGAACTCCATGGCCACCAGGGCGGCGGTGTCAAAGTCGATGATGTCCGGCAGGCCCGCCATGACGCCCATCTTGATGAGCTTGCGCACCACCTCGGCGCCGCTCTTTTTCATGCGCACGGCCAGCTCCTGCACGGAGATCTCGTCAGGGATCTGCACCCGGGTGGGGGCTTTCTTGGCGATCTCGAACTGGAGCCGCTGCATCTTGTCCCGCTCCTCCTGGCGCCGCTTGGCGCTGGCGGCGGCGGTGTTGGGCCGCTGCTTGTTGCGGGAGCCGATCTTCTCCTTGCCCCGCTTCATCTTCTCGGCCTTGTCCCCGGCCATGCGGTCAAAGCGTTCGTCATATTTGGAGAGGTTGGTATTGGCGGTGCCCCGGGTGTCCACCACCTTCTTCTCCGGCATCTGCCGGGGCACGTGGGGCTTTTCAGGCTTGGGCTGCCTGGGCTGCTGCGGCGCGGCAGCGACAGGCTGCTGGGCGGTCTTTTTCTCCGGAGCGGACTGAGACGGCTGGCTCTTGGCCGGGGCGGCGGCAGGCGCCTCGGCAGCCTTGGCCGTGTCGGCGAACACCTCTGCGATGCTCTCCACCTGGTTGTGCTGGGTCAGATACTCAAAGATGATGCTCAGCTCCTCATCCTCCAGCACCTGCATGTGGTTCTTGGGGGTGGTGGCATACTCCGTCAATATCTCCGTGATGACCTTGGAGGTGACGCCAAAGTCCTTCGCCACCTCGTGCACACGGTATTTTACCAAACTGCTCATACTCGCTCCTCCTGTTCTCGATCCGTTTCTGCGGCCGCCGCAAACGCCTTCGCCAGGCCCTCGTCACATATCAGCACCAGCGCCACGGGGGTCCCCCGCCCGATGGCACGGGCCATATCCATCTTTGTGTAGCGGGTGTGAAGGAGCATCTCCTCTCTGCCCCTGCACATCTCTCTGGCCTGCTCCAGGGTATTTGCCGCCGCATCCGCCGCCGCCAAAAGCCGCCCGGTGCGGCGCTGGAGAAGCTCCTTGCGGCAGTCCTCCGCGCCCACCCGCAGCTTTCCGGCACGGGCTGCCAGGCCCAGGTATCCCAGGGCCTTATCCATCCGCAGCCTCCACAGCCGCCGCCAGCGACGCATAGGTCTCCGGGCTGATGGGGGTGTTCAGCATCCGCTCCAGGGCCCGGCTCTTGCGGGCCTTCTCCAGACACGACGCCTTCCGGCAGATGTAGGCGCCCCGGCCGGGGGTCTTGCCCTTGGCGTCGGCCACGATCTGGCCGTCCGGGGTGCGGACGATGCGTATCAATTCCCTTTTCGGCTCGTGCGCGCGGCATCCCACGCACATGCGCACAGGCTCCGCCATGATTCAGTCCTCGCTCTCAGGCTTGATGTCGATCTTGATGCCTGTCAGCTTGGCCGCCAGGCGGGCGTTCTGCCCCTCTTTGCCAATGGCCAGGGACAGCTGGTTGTCAGGCACGATGACCCGGCAGCTCTTGCCCTCCTCGTCCATGTATACGTTGAGCACTTCCGCCGGGGATAGGGCCGCGGCCACATATTCCTCCGGGATCTCGCTGTACTTGACGATGTCGATCTTCTCGCCGCCCAGCTCGTCTACGATGCTGGACACACGTCCGCCGCGGGGACCGACGCAGGCGCCGATGGGGTCCACATCCGGCGCAGTGCTCCACACGGCCATCTTGGTGCGGGAGCCGGCCTCCCGGGCGATGGACATGATCTCCACCGTGCCGTCGGCGATCTCCGGCACCTCCAGCTCGAAGAGCCTCTTCACCAGCACCGGGTGGGTGCGGCTGATGAGCACCTGGGGCCCGCGGGAGGACTTGCGCACCTCGATCACGTATACCTTCAGCCGCTGGCCCTCCACCAGCACCTCGTCCCGGATCTGCTCGTTGACGCTCAGCAGCGCGTCGGTGTACTCCGCATTGGAACTGATCTTCATGGACACATTCCCGGTGCGGGGGTCGATGCGGGCCACCTCTCCGGTGAGGATCTCGTGCTCGTGGCTGGTGAACTCGTCGTAGATAAGCCCCCGCTCCGCCTCGCGGATGCCCTGGATGATCACCTGCTTGGCATTCTGGGCGGCGATGCGGCCCAGCTCCTTGGTGTTCACAGGGACCTTGATCTGGCCGCCCACCTTGGCCCGCTTGGAGATCTTGTGGGCCTGCTCCAGGGTCATCTGGGTGGCGGGATCCTCCACTTCCTCCACCACGTCGGTGACCACATACATCTCGATCTTCTTTTTATCCTCGTCCAGCTCCACCACCACGTTGTCCGCCGCGTCCGGGTTGTCCTTGCGGAAGGCGGCCAGCATGGCCTGGTTGATCTTGTCGTACATATATTCCCGGGGAATGCCCTTCTCCCGCTCCAGATCCTCGATGGCGGCAAAAAATTCGGCGTTCATATTTCTGTCCTCCGTTCACATTTCCATGCGCAGCCGAACGCTGGCGATTTGTTTCTTCTCAAAGCGGCGCTCACCGCCGGAGTCGATGGTCACATCCCCGTCCTCGTAGGCCAGGAGCGTGCCCACCCACTGCTTGGCGCCGTCCGCGGCGCTGTAGAGTTTGACCTCCACGTTGGAGCCCAGAAAACGCTCAAAATCCGACGGCCGCTTCAGCGCCCGCTCGCACCCGGCGGAGCTGACCTCAAAAATATAGCTGTCCGGCACCGGGTCTGCCTCGTCCAGGATGGGGTCCATGGCCCGGGATACCCGCTCGCAGGCGTCCAGGTCCACCCCGTCCGGCCCGTCCAGATACAGCCGCAGATATCGCTGGCCGCCCTCGGTGACGTATTCCACGTCCCACAGCTCCAGATCCGCCTGCTCCACGACGGGCTGGGCCAGGTCCCACACGATCTTTTCAATACGGTTCATAGAGAATTTCCAATTTCTGACAAATTCTTTTTCATCAAGAAAAAGAGTGGGACAAGACCCACTCCAGGTAAAGAACGATTGCTAGGATGAATATACCACACATCAGCGCATAAATCAAGCCCTTTTTCAATTCTTTAACTAAGAATTGTATGCTCCGCTCGACAGGTTCCACAATATTTTGTCCCCTCTCAGGGCTCAAAATGCCCCCGGAGCTTCTCCAGTGCCTTTTTCTCGATCCTCGAGACTTTCCGCCGCCGGGATTGTAAGCGATGGGGCCTTGAAAACGCGCCGTGTGGCGCGGTGGTTGTGTGTCACTGTACGTCGTTCAATTCACAGAACCGAAACCGTATAATGATCTGTTTGTTCTCCGTGAGTTCTACCCTTTCAATGAGACTCACCAGCAGTTCCCTGTTGACCCAGGCCGTGTCTATGAACCGGCGGACAAGTGCCTTTGCCTGCTCCTCCCGCTTCTCCGGCGTGGCATCCGGCTCCTCCATGCTGGCCAGTTGGTCCTCCAGAGAGCGCCGCTCCTGCTTGATGCGCCCGTATATACGGTCAAAGTCTGCCTCCGCCAAAAGTCCGTTCAGCTTATCCATGTACGTCCTGTCCAGGTCGGCGGTCAGCTTTTCGATCCTGCCCCGAAGGGCCTGACGCTCGTTTTCATGGCGTTCTGCTTGTCGCGCCCTTCCAACTTCCGCCTCTGCCACCGGGAGCAGGGCGTCCGCATCCAGATACTTCTGGCAGACCTTCTGGATCTGGTCGATGACCGCCGCCGTGACCGTGCTTTCCTTGATAGCGTGGCTGGTACATACACCTGCCTTTGTGAACCGTTGATAGGTCCGGCAGACAAAGTAGAGAACGTCCTCCCCTGCTGCGTTCTTGCGGTTTATCACGCATAGCGGATAGCCGCACTCATGGCAGAAGATGAGCCCTTTCAGCAGAAAGTCATATTTTCGCACCTGCGTGGTCTTTCGGCTGCGGACAAGCATTTGCACTTTCTGAAATGTCTCCGTGTCTATGATCGGCTCATGAGTGCCCTCCACCACCACCCATTTATCCCTGGGCTGTTTCACGCATTTCTTGGACTTGTAGCTGATTTTTACCGACCGGCCCTGGACCATGTTGCCGATGTACGTCTCATTCTGGAGCATATCGGATATGCGCTCACTGCTCCACAGGCCCGTATAGGGGCCAGGATTGGAAATGGTCAAGCCTGCATAGGTGGCCGGGGTGGGCACATGTTCCTCGTTCAGCCGGGCGGCGATCTGGCGGCAGCTTACCCCCTCCAGGGCCATAGCAAATATCCGCTGCACCAATGGGACGGCCAGCTCGTCCGGCACGATACGGTTTTTCTCCGTTGGGTGCATTTTATAACCGAACAATGGCTTGCCGCCGATAAACTGCCCCTTGCGCTGTTTGTCGTGCTTGACGCTGCGTATCTTTTTGGATATGTCCTTGGCGTACATATCGTTCATAACGGCCCGGAAAGGCGTGATGTCGTTGGCGCTGGATTCAACGCCCGTGTCGATGCCGTCCAGCAAGGATATGTAGCGGACACGGTTTTCGGGGAAATACCGTTCCATGTAATGCCCGGTCATGATGTAGTCACGGCCCAGGCGGGACAGGTCTTTGGTAATTACCATGTTTACCTTCTTGTCCTCGATGTCCCCGATCATGCGCTGAAAGGCCGGGCGGTCGAAACTGGTGCCGCTCCATCCGTCGTCGATATAGGTATCATACACGGTCAAGCGGTGCTGCCGGACAAAATCATCCAGCAGAGATCGTTGGTTGGTGACGCTCTCTGACGGTCCCTCGTTCTCATCCTCCTTTGAAAGCCGAATATAAAGTGCCGCGTGGTAGGCCATGGGGTCGCTTATCTCGAAGTACATATCTCGCCTCCAGAAATAAGCGGCCATTCATCAATATAATTGTACGGCCTCATAGCGCAGTTGTCAAATTTTCGCGGTGCGCTCGGAGTTCTCTCTCAATAAAAACGCGCAGGCTCCTTTGGATGGAGCTTGCCGCGCTCTCCCCTTTCTCTGCATATTGGCATATCACGTCAAGTTCACGTTCTTTTTTTGCCAAGACCATCCCTCCCATCACAATAGGTTATGTACCCGGCGGGCTGTTCTTGCCAGAAAATGCGTCTCACGGTGAGACGCATTTTCATCAAGCATAGGACGCCCGCACAGTTGGATGATATGGACCGACAGAGCCACCATATTTTGAATCCAGGCAAGATCAGACGGCGGCTGACAAGCCGCTCCATAGGTGGTGAGCCTCCCTCCATGCCCATGGCGGGGCGTCCTACGCTGTGACGCATAGCCGACGCAAGTATCTTCTCCGTGTGCGTATCCTGGCCGACAGCTTTGCCAAAGCTGTGTGCGGCGCTGGTGTCTCTCGCTCTGCCCCAGGGGGACGTTTTGGCGCGCCCGCCGCTTGGCTCCTCACACGCGGAACGTATCTGGCTGCCCTATACTGCGCCGTCAGTCGCTACGCCGCTTTCTTTGTCAGATCATGGGCTATGTCAGGCAGAGCGCACCTTAAAGCCCGTCAAAATACTGCGGATCAGCTTCAATTCCAGCCGCAGCCGCATATCTTCATCGACTCGGAGGGTGCTGTTTCCATAGGCGTCATTGAAGGGCCTTGTGGCAAGGACGCGAATATAGCCCTGGTAGTGTCCCACAACGGCGGCAAGAGCGGCCTCGTCCCCGGCTATGGCGGCCAGGATCACGGGCACCGGGATGTTCGCTGCTCGTCCGGCCATGCAGTTCCCTCCTCCGTCATATATCCGCGCAGTTCTTTCAGCGCCGTGAGCCGCCGCTTGGATATGGTCTGGTGGGTGACGTTCAGCCGCCGGCCAATCTCCCGGTCGGTCATGCCCAGGAAGTAGGTCAAGAGGATCACGGCCCGCTTGCCCTCCTGCAGCCGCGCCAGCGCCCCAGCCAGGGTATCGCCGCATACGACCACGGGGATGCCCAGCACCTCAAAGATGTGTTCGTCCTCAAAGTATCTGTCCGCTGTGGCGGTCTGCTCCAACTCGGCGGCAGTGAGGCCGTCAAGGGACTTCTCCCGGTCGTGAAGATGTGCGTACTCCCGGCAGATGTTTCTGGCCTCGTTCTTCAAGACCTTGGCGCAAAAGGCTCCAAACTGGTTTTGAATACGCATGTCATGGGGCGGGAAATACGTCTCACGGTGAGACGCATTTCCCGCTGGACAGAGCGGACTACACATCAAAAGCCAGAATAGCCCGCATGAGTTTGGCCCGCAGGCGGTCCCGGATATCCATGTCGATGCCGTAATAGAAGCCGCCACACTCGTCCCGCAGCTTTCGCGTGGAAAGGCGGGATATGTAGCTCTCATAGTGCCGCACGACGGCCATCATGGCCTCCGGGTCCCCCTGCACCGCCTTGGTGATCACAGAGTAGGGCAGCAGGCCCCGCTCTCTTTCCTCCAGGTCACTGTTCATCGGTGTGTTCCTCCAAATAGCGTTTCAGCAGTTCCAGAGAGCTTGTCCGCCTGCGCTGGGCGGTGCTTCTCGATATGTCCTGGCGCTTTGCGATCTCCGCGTCGGTCATGTCGGAGAAGTAGTACAGCAGAACGGCGCTCCGCTTTTCCTCCGGCAAGCTCCGCAGGGCGTCGGCAAGAAGCTGTACGGGTATCTCTCGCCCCGCCACGGAAAAGCTCTGCTCGGCCTCGTCATCCGTGAAATACTCGTCACAGACGGCAAGCTGGTTTTCCTCCTGGGGCGTCAGGTCGGAAAAAGATACTCTCCGCATCTGCTGGCGGGCCACGTCACGCTGGGCGTTGACGGCCTCGTTTTTCAGCGTCCGCTTGCAGTAGGCGTTGAAGGCGCAGCGTATCTGCCACTGGCCGCGTTCAGGTTCACTCATAGTCCTCACCTCCTTCCGCAGCCGCGAAAGCGGGTGATTGCCCTTTCGTAAACCCTCAACACCAGACCTTTCCGATTTGCCCGGTCTTGCGGGGACTTTTCTGAAAAAACGCAAAAAAATATCTGCCCGTGTATGGAACACAGACAGACAGGAATTGATAGATGTATTTACATGATTTGTGAGTTCATCTTTGTTGCTGGGGATGTCCGCTTGCCGGGTCTGACTTTTTTTGAGCGGAATACCCTGGTTAGTGCTTGCCGATATGGAATCGGCTTCATAGCGGCTGCCTCCTATCAGCCGCCGCGTTTAACGAAAAAAGGCGGCGGCACTTGGCAAAGTACCGCCGCCATGTGGAAGGTATATAAACCCAGTATGGAGCCTGTGTGAAACAGGCTTTTCGACACGATTATTCTTTTGGCTCTACTACGATACCAGCGGCATTATCCGGGTCCTTGAAATCGTAAGTAAGGCCATCCGGCAAGCTGTTGGTTTCGGCCTCGTCAGCGTTGTCCTCACCGTCGGGAATATCAACTTCCACAGCGCCAGTCAGGTCCGTGTCCTGGTCGCCGCTGTCCTCTTTATCGGCACAGCCAGCAAAAAGGGCAATACAGGCCAGCGCACAAGTCAGGCCGATCACGAGTTTTCTCATATCATATCCCTCTCTTTCAAATGTCCGTGTTTGATCTCCAGCGTCACGTCCGCCTGTTTTGCCACTTCGCGGTCATGTGTCACCACCACAACGCACTTCCCATACGCATGGGCACTCTCTTTCAAAATCGCCGTGATTTCCTCGGCGGTATCGGCGTCCAGGTTCCCGGTAGGCTCGTCCGCCAGAATGACCGGGGCATCGGAGGCCAGCGCCCGCGCTATCGCCACCCGCTGCTGTTGGCCGCCGGACAGTTTCAATACATTCCGTGTGATCTCGTCCTGTCGCAGTCCCAGCCGTTTCAGAATGGGCCCGGCGTCCAGCTTGGCGGTGAGACGCACGTTCTCTGCGGGCGTCATATAGTCGATCAGGTTGTAGCTCTGGAAGATAAGGGATATACGGTTTCTGCGGTGATATTCCAGCCCCTTCGTCTGGACGGCCTCACCGTCAAACAGGACGCGGCCCTGTGTCGGCGTGTCCAGCCCGCCCAGCAGAGACAAAAGCGTGGTCTTTCCAGAGCCGGACGGACCGAGGATCGCGTACATTTTCCCGGTTTCCAGTTCTGCGCTGATATTTTGTAAAACAGCCCTGCCTTTTTCGTAGGCGTAAGAAACATTCTCCAATCCCAATGTAGGCACGATGATCCCTCCTTTAGCTCATTTTTGACAGTATCTCACGGGGCTTCAGCCGCATGACGGTGACGGACGATGCACTGACAGCCACGATGATAACGGCAAGACCGATCAAATATAGCAGAGCAACGTCTTTCAGCCCAACGGACACTTCTATGCCGTCCGCCCCTGGCAGGGGCTTTTGAATAAGCTCGTCTGCCCCAACTTCAACGGCGGCAGCGGCGGCAGAAACGCCGTTTTCGTCCTCTAGCTCGGTCTGCAAACTCTGTTCCAACAGGCGATTGCCAATCTGTCCGGCCACAGCGTTGCTTGTAAAGTACGACAGGCCAAAGGCGATCACGGCGATCAGCAGCACCTCCATCAAAAACTGTCCGATGATAGCGGGCTTTCTGATACCCACGGACAGAAACACGCCGATCTCATGGATGCGGGTCTTTGTCCAAAGGGTCAATATAAGGGCCAGAATGACGGCGCTGACGACGATTATCACCGCCAGCAGAGTAACGACCAGCTCGTTCAGCGCGGCCAGTGGCGCGGCGGCGTTTTCATAGGTTTCATTATCCACTTCGACGGCAAAGGCTTTCCAGTCGATCCCCGGCAGAGCCTTTACATCGGCTACCACCTGCGCCATGTCCTGCGGGTCGTCTATGGTGACATGGAGCGCGGAAAAGCCGTAATTTATCGTATCTCCGCTGATTTCCGTTGATGTCTGTAAATCCACAAATACCCGGTTTTGTATTTTGTCATAGTCGGTAACAGTTTCTCCAAACCGCTCCACCACATTCGGGGTAAACAGTCCGACGATCTGCGCCTTGACCTCTGGCCCGGTGAAGCTGTCATCTTCTTCGGTGTAACTGTGGGAGGTGAGATAGTCCCCGACCTTCAACTCGTTTCTCTCTGCTAAATCCTGACTGATGATCGCCGTATGTGAGTCCTCGGCGGTGATATGCCGCCCCTCCGCCAGCGTCAATGTGCCGCTGGTAAAAAGTTCGTCGTCCTCCGTGTTGCAAACGCCCAAAACCTTTGTATAGCCCTGGTACTTTGCGTCAGTCAGGACGGTTCCGGGGAACAGGGACAGGCCCTTGAAAGGGGCGAGGTTATCCTGTCTTGCGCCGCAATACCTTACGCCGGGAACGCCCTTGATGGCCGCTATGTTCTCCGATGTGAATTGTACGGTAGAATACATGAGAAATCCGGTGCTGGTCTTTCCGGTTTCTTCGTCATATTCCTCTCCCGCGTTCTCTTTGACTACATAGGGGCTGTTGTTCCAATCCACGAAAACGTCAAATTTGCCGCCCAAGCTCTGCCGCAGATCAAGCTGTGCTGCCTCCGACGCTTTCCAGATGGAAAGGCCCGTCAGAACAAAGGTCGCCATGATAAGCAGAATGGCAAACAGGAGAATGGTTTTTCCCCGTTTTCGTGTGACGTACAAGTACGCCCGTTTGAAAATGCTCAAGTTTTATACCTCCATATCGTTTTGCTATTCTCCTGAACGCATCCCCAGGATAGCACCCCAATATGGAATGGGTATGAAACGTATATGGAATTATGGCAGAAAAAAGCTCCCCAGCCGGGGAGCTTTTCGCGCTTATAACTGGATGGTAAAACACATTCCCGGCGGGGTTTCCGTGGGCGTAAAGGAGTAGGGAATGTTCATAGCGGTCAACAGTTGGTCCACGATATAAAGGCCCAGGCCGTTGCCGCCGCTGTTCCGGCTCCGGGAGAAGTCTGTGCGGTAGAACGGCTCAAACAGGCGGTGGATCTC
>CANRNU010000044.1 GCA_947632005.1 uncultured Oscillospiraceae bacterium
CGTGAGCCAACGCTGTTCTACTTCGATTTGTTACCTTTTTGAAAACTATTGCAACTTGCTATTGCAATTTGCGAAAACAAATCTGTTAGTAAAACAAGCGTCAATCCACTACAATGATAAGCGCAGGCTTGATATTATGGCCATATCATGGTATAATAAGGCCACATCAAGGAGGTACCGGTATGCCCCATATCATTCCTATAAAAGACCTGAAAGACACCGCTTCAATTTCCAGAATGTGCCAGGAATCCAATGATCCTGTGTATATCACGAAGAATGGCTATGGCGACATGGTCATTATGAGCATGAAAGCCTACGAGGAAAAGATGCTGATGCTGGATGTCTATACAAAACTGGCCCAAGCGGAGGACGATATTCATAGCGGTCAGGTCAAGGATGCGAGGGCCGCGCTGAAAGCCCTGCGTGAAAAGTACAATGTATAAGGTAACGATCAGTGATGCCGCCGATGCGGATTTAGATGAGATTATTGGGTATATCGCGACTGTGCTCGCCAATCCCCAGGCCGCTGCTTCTCTGGCCGATAAAATAGCCGCGTGATGATGATTTGTCGCGCACGCCGTATATGTACGGCCAGTGTCAGAATTTGAGATTGCAGGCTCTTGGTTACAGACGGGTCAGCATTCAAAACTATATTATGATATACCGTGTCGATGAAGAGAGCAAAACTGTCCATATTCTCCGCTTCTTCTATGGCCCCAGCGACTACGAGCGGCTGATCTGACGATGGAATCCAATATCTGCCGAAAGGTGAAAACCGGTGAGGGACTTATCATCCCTCACCGGTTTTCCTGCTTTTCCGTTTGCAGTGTTTGAGACAAATATACAGGCACTCTGGGCAACGCATACTGATAATATCTAACATCTAATATCTAACATCATGAAATGTTTGTGTAAAAAGCGTTGACACGGAATATTGGGTATGAAAATCGCCGGAGCAAACGGACTTTACTCCGGCGATAGTCTGAACGGGATTATCGGATTTGATACAGAGACTACGATATCAGCTTTCTGCACACGAATGGCAAAGGATTTTATTCGTCAAAATATGCTTCATTCAGTTGCCTATAAGAATCATCGGCTTATTTCATCATGTACCTGCTGTCAAGGTTCAATTCCGGCACTAAGTGGTTTGGTTAAGGTAAAAACCGTTACGCCAAAATCAACAATTGATATAATTGCAAGGACCCCGACAGATATCACAAGGGAAATCATATCGTCCATATGCCCTTTCTCCCGGTAAAATATGCGCAAAGTACGATTTATCAACCCACATTCTCCGCCAAGACGCCATCTTCATAGAGAGTTTCAGGCGCGATATCTATATCTCCGTCGCACCACACTGCCGTACCATAGTCGATGTAGACACCTTTGAATATGTCCATATCTGCCAACGGTGCAAATGCAGGCATTTTCAGCAAGGGCTTAAAGTCGAATACCTTTGCCTCGCCTGTACTGAACCGGACCCACAGCCGGTGCTCGTCCATCGGTCGGACGCCGGATACGCTCACGGCATGCGAGGGCGCCCCCGCGTAGGCAATTCCATCCATAATATACATATCAGTATCTCCTCACTGCAGCGGCGCGATCTTACCAAACGGAATACCACGCACTGCGTTGTTCCAGGCGGCATAGAGCTCATCCTCGTGGATGGCTGCCCACGCCTGTACAAGCTTAAGCTGTTTCAAGGGCAAACTTCCGGCCAGAAGTTCTCCGTCTATGCCGACAGACGCCTCATACTCCGCATACATCACATGGAAATGGGGCTTGTTGTGCTGTCCGTCGTCCATGTAGATCATCTTGATGATGATGTTATAAAACCGACAAAGTTCCGGCATCGCGACCACCTCTCATAATATTATACCCTGCTGCCGCGTATCCGTCAACGCGATTTGCTGTGCCCCAATAGATGTTTTTTCTCCTTTCTGGTACCATTTGTATCACCAAAAGGAGGTATCACAATGCGACACACAACAGAAGAAAAGCGCCGGCTCGTCATGCGATATCAAAACGGGGAGAGTGCGGCGCACATTTGCGCGGAAACAGGTATCGCCCGGAGTACGTTCTATTCCTGGGTCAAGCCGTTCCAAACTACCGTTACGGAGACCGGCGTGCTAGTCACGCCCCAGGCATTCGATGCGCTGCGGCGGAAAGTTGAGAAGCAGGCGGCCATCATCCAGGTCCTCAAAAGCGTGAATTGCACTGTCTCGGCCCCGTTGAAAGAAAAGCTGGCGGCACTGGAGCCGCTGTACGGCCAATTCAGCGTCCACACGCTCTGCGACGCGCTGGAGCTCTCCCGGGGGACGTTCTATAACCACATCCTACGAAATAAGCGGGGCAATACATGGTACGCCAAGCGGCGGGCGGAGATCGGTGAGAAAGTCCGGGAGATATACGAAGAGAATAATCAAATCTTTGGTGCGGACAAGATCTGCGCCATCCTCATCCAGCGAGGCGAGCGTGTGAGCAAGAGATTCGTCACATCCATTATGCAGGATATGGGCCTGGTCAGTATGAGTCCTACCGCGAAGAAAGATCATGATCGGCTGGCGGTGTCTATCCCAAAGAAGAACATTCTCAACCAGAACTTCACGGCGGAACGGCCCAACCAGATCTGGGTCAGTGACATCACTTGCTACAAGCTGAAGGGCAAGCACTATTACATCGCCGTCATTCTAGACCTGTTTTCCCGGAAGGTCATCACCCACAGGATATCCGCCGCCGCCAGCACCAAGCTGATTGCAGCTGCGTTCCGCGAGGCATATGCGGAGCGAATACCCTGCCCTGGCCTCATCTTCCACAGCGACAGGGGGACACAATACACTTCTCAATCGTTCCAGCAACTTCTTCTATCCTGTCACGTGGAGCAGTCTTTCTCCCGCACAGGTCGGCCCCATGACAACGCCGTAGCAGAATCCTTCTTCGCCAGTCTGAAACGGGAGGAACTGTACCGGCGCAATTACCGTTCCGTGGCCGAGTTCCGGCAAGCGGTTGATGACTACATAATCTTCTATAACACAAAGCGCCCACACAGGACGCTGAACTATAAATGTCCTGATGAAGTGGAGAGAGGGCCCGCCGCTCAGCCTATTCAGAAAAAGTAAATTGGAGGTGATGGTTCAGAGCGCAGATTCTTTCGTTTTGTCCGTGCAGTTTTTACATTTTGTGTCAGGAGGTGTCCAATTTCAATCAGAACGTTACTTCTCAAGAAACCCGGCATTTCCAAGTCTTCCAGAACAAGAAAGAAGGTAATCCGTCTGACAAATCCAAAAGATTTGTTCAGAAAGATTACCTTCTATCGTCATGGTCCGAGTGACTGGACTTGAACCAGCGGCCTCCTGAACCCCATTCAGGCGCGATACCAAACTTCGCCACACCCGGTCATGTTTCGCTCAAGTATATTAGCACACATGCCCTGAAAATGCAAGGGGTAATTTCTCAAAGTCCCAAAAACTTCTCACCCTTGCCCCACGCTCCCCGCACATTGGGAAAATCGCCGGAAAACGCCCGGTCCCCCGCCGTCTATTCTTGTGAAGGTCTACATCCGAAAAGTGTTGCATTACTTGATAAAGAGCGGTACAATTATTAAAATTAGTCATTTAAATCATTAGAAATCTTTTCCTATCATATTCTGTGCCGCTTATGACCATGGCGGACAGAAGGAGGCAAGCATGGAGACAACAACAGGTCTGTACCGGCCGCAGTTCGAGCACGACGCCTGCGGCATCGGCGTGGTGGTGGACATCAAGGGCCGGCCCAGCCGGGCCACGGTGGACGACGCGCTGAAGATCGTGGAAAAGCTGGAGCATCGGGCGGGCAAGGATGCATCCGGCGAGACCGGCGACGGCGTGGGCATCCTGACCCAGGTATCCCACAGCTTTTTCAAGCCCGCCGCCGCGGCGTGCGGCATCGCCCTGGGCAACGCCGGGGACTACGGCGTGGGCATGTTCTTCTTCCCCCAAGACGCGGTGCGCCGCAGTCAGGCGAAGAAGATGTTCGAGGTCATCCTGGGCAAGGAGGGCCTGCGGATGCTGGGCTGGCGGGAGGTGCCCACCTGCCCGGACATCCTGGGCAAGAAGGCCCGGGATTGCATGCCCTATATTTTGCAGTGCTTTGTGGAGAGGCCCCGGGACGTGAAGCCGGGCCTCCCCTTTGACCGGCGGCTCTATGTGGCCCGGCGGGTATTTGAGCAGAGCAACGACAACACCTATGTTGCCAGTCTGTCCAGCCGGACCATCGTCTACAAAGGCATGTTCCTGGTCCATCAGCTGCGCCAGTTCTATCCGGACCTGCAGAGCGAGGACTTCACCGCGGCCCTGGCCATGGTCCACTCCCGGTTCTCCACCAACACCACGCCCAGCTGGGAGCGTGCCCATCCCAACCGGTTCATCCTCCACAACGGGGAGATCAACACCATCCGGGGCAACGTGGACCGGATGCTGGCCCGGGAGGAGACCATGAGCTCCGCCGTCATGCGGGAGAACATGGACAAGATCTTCCCGGTCATCAACCCCAACGGCTCCGACTCGGCCATGCTGGACAACACCCTGGAATTCCTGGTGATGAACGGCATGCCCCTGCCCCTGGCCATGATGATTACCATCCCCGAGCCCTGGAAGAACGACAAGATGATCGACCGGAAGAAGCGGGACCTGTACCGGTACTATGCCACCATGATGGAGCCCTGGGACGGCCCGGCCTCCATCCTCTTCTCCGACGGCGAGCTGGTGGGGGCTATCCTGGACCGGAACGGCCTGCGCCCCAGCCGGTACTACCTCACCGACGACGACCGGCTGATCCTGGCCTCCGAGGTGGGCGTGCTGGACATCCCCGAGGAGCACATCACCCTCAAGAGCCGGCTGATGCCCGGCAAGATGCTGCTCATCGACACCCGCCGGGGCAAGGTGATGCAGGACGAGAACCTGAAGAGCTACTACGCCTCCCGCCAGCCCTACGGCGAGTGGCTGGACCAGAACCTGGTGCGTCTGGCCGACCTCCCCATCCCCAACAAGAAGGTGGAGATCCACTCCCAGGCGGTCCGGGACCGGCTGTACCGGGCCTTCGGCTACACCTACGAGGAGGTCAAGGACGCCATCCTCCCCATGGCCCGCACCGGGGCCGAGCCCACTGCCGCCATGGGCGACGACACGCCCCTGGCCGTGCTGTCGGAGGAATACCCGCCGCTGTTCAACTACTTCAAGCAGCAGTTTGCCCAGGTCACCAACCCGCCCATCGACGCCATCCGGGAGGAGTGCGTCACGGACACCACCGTGTATGTGGGCTCCGACGGCAACCTTCTGGAGGAGCGGGCAGAAAACTGCAACGTGCTGCAGATCAACAATCCCCTGCTCACCGGCGTGGACCTGATGAAGATCAAGGCCATGCACCGGGACGGCTTCCATGTGGAGACCGTGAGCCTTCTCTATTATAAAAACACCCCTCTGGAGCGGGCCATGGACCGGCTGTTCATCGCCTGCGACAAGGCCTACAGCCACGGGGCCAACATCCTCATCCTCTCCGACCGGGGCGTGGACGAGAACCATGTGGCCATCCCCTCTCTGCTGGCCGTGGCGGCCATGGAGCAGCATCTGGTCCGGACGAAAAAGCGCACCAGCGTGTCCATCATCCTGGAGAGCGCGGAGCCCCGGGATGTGCACCACTTCGCCCTGCTGCTGGGCTACGGCGCCCGGGCCATCCAGCCCTATCTGGTACATGAGTGCATCGCCGAGTGCATCCAGCTGGGCCTTCTGGACAAGGACGAGCACACCGCCATCGACGATTACAACGACGCCATCCTCCACGGCATCGTGAAGATCGCCTCCAAAATGGGCATCTCCACCATCCAATCCTACCAGTCCTCCCAGATCTTCGAGGCGGTGGGCATCCGGCAGGATGTGATCGACAAATACTTCACCAATACCGTCAGCCGGGTGGGCGGCGTGAGCCTGGAGGACATCGGCCGGGCGGTGGAATACCACCACAGCCACGCCTTTGACCCCCTGGGTCTGGGAGTGGACACCACCTTGGACAGCGTGGGCTTCCACAAGCTCCGCTCCGGCGACGGCAGCGAGCAGCACATGTTCGACCCCGCCGCCATCGTGGCGTTGCGGGAGGCCGCCCAGAAGGGCGATTATGACCGGTTCCTGGAGTACTCTCAGCGGGTCACCCGGACCCAGGCCCCCTTCAACCTGCGGGGACTTATGGAATTCGTCTGGGACCCCAACGGCGGCATCCCCCTGGATGAAGTCGAGAGCGTGGAGTCCATCGTCAAGCGCTTCAAGACCGGCGCCATGAGCTACGGCGCCATCTCCCAGGAGGCCCACGAGTGCCTGGCCCTGGCCATGAACCGCCTGGGCGGCATGTCCAACTCCGGCGAGGGCGGCGAGGCGCCGGAACGCCTGGGCACGGAGAAAAACAGCGCCATCAAGCAGGTGGCCTCCGGTCGCTTCGGCGTCACCAGCGAGTACCTTTGCTCCGCCAGAGAGATCCAGATCAAAATGGCCCAGGGCGCCAAGCCCGGCGAGGGCGGTCATCTGCCCGGGAAAAAGGTCTACCCCTGGGTGGCCCGGACACGCCACTCCACGCCCGGCGTGAGCCTTATCTCGCCCCCGCCCCACCACGACATCTACTCCATCGAGGACCTGGCTCAGCTGATCTTCGACCTGAAAAACGCCAACCGGGACGCCCGCATCAGCGTGAAGCTGGTCAGCGAGGCCGGCGTGGGCACCATCGCCTCCGGCGTGGCCAAGGCCGGCGCCCAGGTGGTGCTGATCTCCGGCTATGACGGCGGTACCGGCGCGGCCCCCCGGAACTCCATCCACAACGCGGGGCTTCCCTGGGAGCTCGGCATCGCGGAGACCCACCAGACCCTGATCGCCAACGGCCTGCGGGAGCGGGTCATCCTGGAGGCGGACGGCAAGCTCATGACCGGCCGGGACGTGGCCGTGGCGGCCATGCTGGGCGCGGAGGAATTCGGCTTTGCCACCGCCCCGCTCATCACCCTGGGCTGCGTCATGATGCGGGTGTGCAACCTGGACACCTGTCCGGCGGGCATCGCCACCCAGAATCCGCAGCTGCGCTGCCGGTTCAGCGGCAAGCCCGAGTATGTGATGAACTTCATGCGCTTTGCCGCCCAAGAGCTGCGCCAGATCATGGCAAAGCTGGGCGTGCGCACGGTGGACGACCTGGTGGGCCGGACGGACCTGCTCAAAATGCGGGAGGACCTGCCTGCCATCCAGGCCCGGACCATCGACCTGAGCGGCATCCTGAACGCGGGCCACACGGCGGAGAACGCCGTCCATCACCACCCGGAGAACGACTATGATTTCCAGCTGGAGAAGACCCTGGACGAGAGCGTGCTCCTGCCCGCTTTCGCCAAGACCCTGAAGACCGGCAAGCCCCATCGCATCTCGGTGGACGTCTCCAGCACCAACCGGACCTTCGGCACCATCCTGGGGTCCGAGATCACCAAGAAATACGTCAACACCCTGCCCGACGACACGGTGGTCATCGACGCCCGGGGCGGCGGCGGCCAGTCCTTTGGCTCTTTCCTGCCCAAGGGCATGACCATCCGCCTGACCGGCGACAGCAACGACTACCTGGGCAAGGGCCTCAGCGGCGGCAAACTCATCGTCAAGCCCCCGGCTGAGAGCCGCATCAACCCCGGCGAGAACATCATCATCGGCAATGTGGCCCTGTACGGCGCCACCGCCGGAGAGGCATACATCAACGGCATGGCCGGCGAGCGGTTCTGCGTGCGCAATTCCGGCGCCATGGCGGTGGTGGAGGGCGTGGGCGACCACGGCTGCGAGTACATGACCGGCGGCGTGGCCGTGATCCTGGGTCCCACCGGCAAGAACTTCGCCGCGGGCATGTCGGGAGGCATCGCCTATGTGCTGGACGAGAAATACGAGCTCTATCTGCGGCTGAACAAGGACATGGTGACCATGACCAGCGTCACCGCCAAGCACGATGTGGCCCAGCTGAAGACCCTCATTGAAAGCCACGTGGCCGCCACCGGCTCCGCCCGGGGCAAGACCGTGCTGGACAACTGGGATGACATGCTGCCGCTGTTCAAGAAGATCACCCCCAACGACTACAGCAAGATGCTCACCGCCATCGCCCAGTTCGAGGAGAAGGGCATGCCCCGGGAGCAGGCGGAGCTGGAAGCCTTTTACGCCGTGCAGAAGGGAGGCGCCTGAACATGGGAAAGCCAACAGGATTTTTGGATTACAAACGGGCGGAGCGGCCCGTGACCGACCCCGTACAGCGGACGGAGGATTTTGCGGAGTTCCACGGGGAGCTGTCCCTGGCCGAGCGGCAGATCCAGGGGGCCCGGTGCATGAACTGCGGCGTGCCCTTCTGCCAGTCGGAGTACGGCTGTCCCCTGCACAACCTGGTCCCCGAGTGGAACGACGAGGTGTTCAACAGCAACTGGAACCACGCCCTGGACCGGCTCCTGAAGACCAACAATTTCCCCGAATTCACCGGTCGGGTGTGCCCGGCGCTGTGCGAATCGGCCTGCGTGTGCGGGCTGTATAGGGACAGCCCCATCTCCGTGCGGGACAACGAGCTGGCCATCATCGAGCACGCCTATGAGGCGGGGCTCATCGAGCCCAGGATCCCCGAGGTCCGTACCGGCCGTCAGGTGGCCGTGGTGGGCTCGGGCCCGGCGGGCCTCGCCGCGGCGGATCAGCTCAACCGGCGGGGACACAGCGTGACCGTTCTGGAGCGGGATGACCGGGTGGGCGGACTATTGATGTACGGCATCCCCAACATGAAGCTGGACAAATCCGTGGTGGACCGGCGCATCCGCCGGATGGAGACGGAGGGCGTCACCTTCGTCACCGGCGTGGACGGGGCCGCCATCGCGGAAAGGCTCCTGCGGGAATATGACGCGGTGGTGCTGTGCTGCGGAGCCCGGAATGCCCGGGACGTGGCCGTGGAGAACCGGGAGGCCGCCGGGGTCCACCAGGCGCTGGAGTATCTGACCGAGAGCACCCGCGCCGTCCTGGCTGGCCGGGAGAGCGATATCTCCGCCCGGGGGAAAAACGTGATCGTCATCGGCAACGGCGACACCGCCACCGACTGTGTGGCCACCGCCATCCGCCAGGGCGCCGTGTCCGTCCGGCAGCTGGTGCGAAAGCCCGCCGCCGGCCCCGCCCCCCGGAACTGGCCCCATCACGTCCGCAGCAGCGCGCCCGACTACGGCCAGGAGGAGGCCATCGCCAAGTTCGGCGCGGACCCGCGCCTCTACGAGACCGTGGCGAAGAAGCTCCTCACAGACAAGACCGGCGCTCTCACCGCCGTGGTGGTGGATACCGCCGGTCAGGAGCAGACGCTCCCGGCGGAGCTCTTGCTCATCGCCGCGGGTTTCACCGGCGCGGAGACGTCCGCCGCGGAGGCCTTCGGCCTCGCCCTGGACAGCAGGGGACGCCTGGGAGACAGCGGCTACCGGACCGCCAATCAGAAGGTCTTCACCGCCGGCGACATGCGCCGGGGCGCGTCCCTGGTGGTCACCGCCATCGCGGAGGGCCGGGCCTGTGCCAAGGCCGTGGACGAATACCTGGAGGGCTACACCAATCTCTGAGCGCACAACGAAAACATCCCTGGAAGCGGTCGCTTCCAGGGATGTTTTTGTCTTTTTTCAGCCCTTCCCGGGCTCCTCCTGGCCCACCGGGGTCAGGGGCTTCGTCTTCAGATTCTCTGTGACCACAAACGCCCAGATAAGACACTGTGCCGCCATGGCCACATAGGCGACGCTCTGGGCCAGCCTGCCCAGATCCACCTCGCCCGGCGTCAGGCTGCTGCCGTCGATGGCGCTCATGATGCACAGAAACGCCGCGAAGTTGCACATGAACATGGTCCACTTGGGATGGGGCACGCCGAAGAAATATCCGGACGCATGGTAAATGGCCAGCAGGATGGCGCACTGGGTCAGGATATTCACCACGAACCGCCACACCACCGGGTCGCTGGCCGCATCCCGGTAGCCGGTGATGAGCCAGAACACCGCGAACAGCAGCATCATCCACACGCCCTTCCGGCAGGTGCTCTCCCGGCCCTCCTTGGCGGCGTTCATGGCCACCACGGCTGCCCCGAAGGCGCCCACCACCATCATGCCGCCGCAGATGCGGTGCATCATGGGCCACAGCGCGTCGTCTCCCGGCTCCACCACGAAGAGCAGTCCTCCCATCGCCAGCAGCACCGCCGGGACCATGGAGATCATGCCGAAAAGGGGCGTCCGTCCCTTCAGAGCCTCCCGCGGCTCTCCGGGCGCGTCATACTGGCCCAGATGCCGCACATACACCGCCAGCACCAGCACGGTCAGCACCGTGATGGCGCAGACCAGCCAGCTGATGGGGGAGTTGACGGCAAGCCGCTCCTCACTGGCGATACGCATATCCTGCAGCCACCGCAGCAAAAAGCCCAGGGCGCTGATGACCACCGTAAATCCGGATAATTTATAAGCTTCGCTTCGCATAAGCCGCTCCATGAGATCGTAGTATTGTCCATCGGTGATTATATACCCATCCGCCGCGCAAGGTCAAGGGGGGACTTCCATGCGACCGCTTCAAAAGCTGCTTTTCTGGTGCATGCTGCTGGCCGGGCTGACCGGGCTGTTCTACCTGGCGGACCAGGCGCCCGCCCGGGCCACAGCCGACGCGAACACGCCGGTCCGGCTCCTGACGGAGGAGGGGGTGACCGTCACCACCATGGCGGAATACCTGCCCTTCGCCGTGGCGGCGGAGATGCCGGTCAGCTTCGGACAGGAGGCACTGAAGGCCCAGGCCGTGGCGGCCCGGACCTTCGTGCTGGCATGCCGCCGGCACCCGGACGCCGACGTATGCACCGACAGCGGCTGCTGCATCGCCTTCCTGGACGAGCCCGGCCTGCGGGAGCGCTGGGGCGATGATCTCGCCCGGAACCTGCAAGCTGTCCGGGCCGCCGCCGAGGCCACAGACGGGGAATATCTGACCTACGGCGGCCAGGCCATCCAGGCGGCCTTTCACGCCGGGTCCGTGGGCGCCACGGAGGACAGCGGGGCCATATGGTCGCCCACGCCCTATCTGGTGAGCGTGGAAAGCCCGGAAAATGGGGAAAACGCCCCGGAGCTCATCACGTCCGCCGCGTTCTCTCCGGCGGAGCTGGCTGCCGCTCTGGACCTGACGCCCACCGGGGATCCCGCCGGCTGGCTGGGCCCCGCTGTCCCGGATGAGGCCGGGCGGGTCCGGGAGATGTCCGTGCTGGGGCGGACCTTCTCCGGCAGCCAGCTCCGGAGCCTCCTGTCCCTCCGCAGCACCGCCTTCACCGCCAGCTGGGACGGGGAGGCGTTCGTCTTCCATGTGGCCGGCTACGGCCACGGGGTGGGCATGAGCCAGACCGGCGCACGGCTCTACGCCGCCCAGGGCATGGGGTACCGGGACATCCTGGCCCACTACTACCCCGGCACGGAGCTGGTCACCGTCCGCTGACGGCGCCCGCGCTCACGTCTCCCCCGTCGGCCCCGACAGGAAGAACATCTCGAAGCTGGCCGTCACCAGCATCTCTCCCGCCTCATCGAACACCTCCGCCGTGCAGTACGCCATATGCCGTCCGGCATGGACCACACGCCCTTTGGCGGTGAGCGTCCCGCCCACCGCCGGAGCGATGAAGTGTATCTCGCCCGTCCGGCTCACCACGCCCCGGCCCGCGGAGGACGCCGCGATGCCCGCGGCGGTATCGCACATGGTGAACAGCAGGCCGCCGTGGGCGGTACCGTGGGGATTTCTCCCCTCGTCGGTCAGCGTGACCTGGCAGTCGCACCAGCCCTCCCCCACAGCGGTGACGCGGATGCCGTTGTGGCGGTTAAAGCCGTCCCGGCCATTCAGCAGCTCCCTGAGCTCTTCCATATCTCTCATGTTCCTTGCCTCCGTAAAACCAGAGGGGACGGGCCGAGCCCGTCCCCGCAATGCCTGATTTTATCATGCCTGTGCCGCTTCGTCAACTTTTTCCACAGCCACCCGACCGTCCCGGAGCAGCGCCCGCACCCGACTGCCCGGAGGGAGCTGTCCGGCCAGGAGCATCTGGGCCAGAGCGTCCTCCACCGTCCGCCGGACGCACCGGCGCAGGGGCCGGGCCCCATAGGCCGGGTCATAGCCCTCCTCCGCCAGAGCGTCCAGGGCCTCCCCCGTCACCTCCATGTCCACGCCCTTGGCAGCAAGGCGCTGCCGCACCTTGTCCACGAGACCTGCCGCGATGCACCGGATCTGTTCCCGCTCCAGGGGCCGAAACACCACCACCGCGTCCACCCTGTTTAGCAGCTCTGGCCGGAAGACGCGCCTGGCCTCCTCCATCACCCGCTCCCGCATCTGGGCATAGCGCCGCTCCGACGTATCCCCCTGGCCGGAAAAGCCCAGAGGCCGGCTACCGGCCACGGCCTTGGCGCCCACGTTGGAGGTCATCACCACCACGGTGTTCTTGAAGTCCGTCTTCCGGGACCGGGAGTCGGTGAGCACACCGTCCTCCAGGATCTGCAGCAGCAGGCCCCACACGTCCTCATGGGCCTTCTCCATCTCGTCGAACAGCACCACGCTCCAGGGCTGGCGGCGGACCTTGTCGGTCAGGTACCCGCCCTCGTCGTGGCCCACATATCCCGGCGGCGCCCCGATGAGCCGGCTCACGGCGTGCTTTTCCATATACTCGGACATATCCACCCGGATGATCGCCTTCTCATCCCCGTAGACCGCCTCCGCCAGCGCCCGGCACAGCTCCGTCTTGCCCACGCCGGTGGGGCCCAGAAACAGGAAGCTGCCCACAGGCCGGCCCGGGTCTGCCAGGCCCACCCGCCCCAGCCGGATGGCCCGGCTCACGGCGGACACCGCCTCCTCCTGGCCGATGAGCCGCTGGTGGATGACGTCCTCCAGATGGGCCAGCCGCTCGCTCTCCTCCCGCGTCAGGCTCTCCACCGGGATGCCCGTCCAGCCGGATACCACCGCCGCCACATCGGACCGCCGGACCCGCAGCGTCAGATGATCCGCCATGGCCGACCAGGCGCTGCGGGCCACGTCCAGCTCCTGCCGCTGGCGCATCTCCTGGTCCCGCAGGGAGGCGGCCCCCTCAAAATCCTGCTCCTTCACCGCCTGCTCCTTGGCGGCCCGAAGGCTCTGGACCCGCTCCTCCGCCGCCTTTACCCCCTCCGGCACCCGAAAGCCCGCCATGCGCACCCGGCTGCCCGCCTCGTCGATCAGGTCGATGGCCTTGTCCGGCAGGTACCGGTCCGGGATATACCGGGCCGACAGCTCCACTGCCGCGCGGATGGCCTCGTCGGTGATGACCAGATGGTGGTGGCTCTCATACCGGTCCCGGAGGCCCATCAGGATGCGCACGCTCTCCTCCCGGCTGGGCTCCGGCACCGTCACCGGCTGGAACCGCCGCTCCAGGGCCGCGTCCTTCTCCACATGCTCCCGGTACTCCTCCAGGGTGGTGGCGCCGATGATCTGGATAAGGCCCCGGCCCAGGGCGGGCTTCAGGATGTTGGCCGCGTCGATGGCCCCCTCGGCGGCGCCCGCGCCGATGATGGTGTGCATCTCATCCACGAACAGGATGACGTCCCCCGCCCGGCTCACCTCTTTGATGACCGTTTTCATCCGGTCCTCAAAGTCGCCCCGGTACTTGGTCCCGGCCAGCATGGAGGGGATGTCCAGGCTCACCACCCGCTTTTTCCGCAGATGCTCCGGCACATCCCCTGCGGCGATGCGCCGGGCCAGCGCCTCCGCCACCGCTGTCTTGCCCACGCCGGGCTCCCCGATGAGGACGGGATTGTTTTTCGTCCGGCGGGACAGGATCTGGATGACCCGCTCCAGCTCCCGTTCCCGGCCCACCACCGGGTCCAGCCGCCCCCGGGCGGCCAGCTCCGTCAGGTCCCGGCTGAATTGGTCCAGGGTCTTGGTATCGCTCCGGCGGGACGCCGGCCGGGTGGGTCCCTCCGCCGCCTGGGCCCGGTACTCCGGTCGTTCAAAGATGTCCATCACGTCCGTATACAGGCGGTTCGGGTCGATGCCCGCCTCCTCCACGGCCTTTGTCCCGGCGCAGTCCGACTGGCGCAGGATGCCCATGAGGATGTGCTCCGTGCCCACGAAATTATGCCCCAGACGGGCCGCGTCCGAACAGGCCAGCTCGATGCCCCGCTTGGCCTTGGGCGTCAGCCCCTGGGCCGGCGGCCCCGGTACGCCCCGGCCCGCCGCGCTGGTGACCAGTTCCGTCACCGCCGGCTCCTCCAGCCCCGCCCGGCGCAGCACCCGGCAGGCCAGTCCCTCCCCCTCGCGGATCAGGCCGATGAGCAGATGCTCCGTGCCCACATAGCTGTGGCCCAGGTTCCGGCTGGCCTCATAGGCGCACTCGATGGCCCGCTGGGCCCGCAGGGTGAAGCGCTCCGTGTTCTTCATATCATCGCCTCCGGATAAGATTATAGCCGTCCGGGACGAAATAAAAGCGCGAGAATGGTGCGGAAGGAGCTGTTAATTTGTCAAAACACTTTATTTTGGCAAATCACAAAAAACTATTGCATTCTGGTATCCCTTTATGTTAGTATGTGTGCGTACATAAAAAATGGAGGTAATCGATATGGCTTATAAGATTTCCGACGCTTGCATCTCCTGCGGCGCCTGCGCCGATCAGTGCCCCGTCGAGGCCATTGCTGAGGGCGATGCCCACTACGTCATCGACCCCGACAAGTGCATCAGCTGCGGCTCCTGCGCTGAGCAGTGCCCCATGAGCGCCATCGCTGAGGAGTAAGACACAAGCAAAGGAGCGGGCGATATGCGAATGCATATCGCCCGCCCGCCTTTGTCCCGGTAAGCCGGAAAGCATGTACGTTACGCAAGGGGGAGCCCGAGGGGGACGGGAGTCCCGCCTCGGATGAGATCTGACGCCCCGCGCTTGCGCGGCGAGCAGAGCGAGAACTTTTGCGCAGCAAAAGTATCGGCGTCATTCCGGGCGATATGCGAATGCATATCGCCCGCCCGCCTTTTGTGAAGGGATATTATGAAGCTTCTATGGCCCCAGGGGCCGGTCTATGCGGACGACCCCGTGTTCAAGATCACCACCGACTCGGTGCTCCTGGCCCACTTTGCCGGTGGCGGGAGGCCCTTCCGGCGCTGCATGGACCTGGGCTGCGGCGGCGGGCTCATCTCCGTGCTGCTGCATGAGCAGGAGCCGGACGCGGCGTTCGACAGCGTGGACATCCGGTCCGACGCGGTGCAGCTGTGCCTGAAAAACTATGACGCCAACGGCATCACCGGCGACGTGTTCCAGCACGACCTGCGCCAGTACCGGGCACTGGGCCGGCAGGGTCAATATGACCTGGTGGTCTGCAACCCGCCCTACTACTACGCGGGCAAGCCCTCCCCGGACCTGGACCGGGCCGCCGCCCGGGGCGACAGCCTGTCCCCCGCCCAATTCTCCGGCGCGGCCAGCTACCTGCTGACCCGTGGCGGAGAGTTCTGCCTGGTCCACAAGCCGGAGTTTCTGACGGATATCTTCGCCGCCATGCGTCTGGCGGACATCGAGCCCAAGCGCATCCGGTTCGTGACCCACACCGCCGCCAGCGCCCCGGCCCTGGTCCTCATCGCCGGCCGCCGGGGCGGCAAGCCGGGTCTGACCGTCGGCCCCTGCCTCATCCTCACCGCCCCCGACGGCAGCCCCACCGACGAGGTCCGGGAGATATACCACATGCGGTGAAAGACTAACTATTAGATGTCAAGCCTGAATTAAGGGAAATGGGCGAAAGGAAGAGAATCCGCAAGAAGGTAAA
>CANRNU010000045.1 GCA_947632005.1 uncultured Oscillospiraceae bacterium
GCGAAGGGCCCGCCGTGGACGAAGGCCGGGGTCCCCTCCAGGGTCTGGACCAGGTTGGGCTTCAAAGCGTCCTTCAACAGGGCAGCCATGGCGCCCACCGCCTTCAGGTCCTTTGCCGTCACCGGCGCGCCGTCATAGGTATAGGCCACCACGATGCGGCCCAGACGCTCCTTCAGGTCATGGATGGAGCTGGCCAGGCAGAACACAGCCATGATCTCCGTGGCCACGGTGATGTCATAGCCGTCCTCCCGGGGCACGCCGTTGACCCTGCCGCCGATGCCGTCGATCACATGGCGCAGCTGCCTGTCGTTCATATCCACGCAGCGCTTCCAGGTGACGGTCTTGGGGTCGATGCGCAGGGCATTGCCCTGATAGATATGGTTATCCAGCATGGCGGCCAGCAGGTTGTTGGCCGCGCCGATGGCGTGGAAATCTCCGGTGAAGTGCAGGTTGATGTCCTCCATGGGCACCACCTGGGCATAGCCGCCGCCGGCGGCGCCGCCCTTGACGCCAAACACGGGGCCCAGAGAGGGCTCCCGCAGAGCAAGAATGGCATTTTTCCCGATGCGGCGCATCCCGTCGGCCAGCCCGATGCTGGTGGTTGTCTTGCCCTCCCCTGCGGGGGTGGGGGTGATCGCCGTCACCAGGATCAGCTTGCCGTCAGGCCGGGGGGACTCGTCCAGAAGCGCGTAATCCACCTTCGCCTTGTACTTGCCATAGGGCTCCAGATACTTCTCGTCTACGCCAGCCCGCTCCGCGATGCGGCCGATGGGCTCCATGTTACACGCCTGGGCGATCTCGATGTCGGTCATATGGTCCTCCTTAAAATATGGGGTCTCGGATGGTGTCTTCTCTTACTTGATGGCGCTGGTGGTGCGCAGAGTCACGTCGTGATAGCCGCCCTCCACGATGCTGGTCTCACTGACCAGGGTGAGCTTGGCGTCCCGCTGCAGGCCGGGGATATCGGTGACGCCGCAGTTGCACATGGTGGACTTGACCTTGTATAGGGTCTTCTGCACGTTCTCATGCAGGCCGCCGGCGTAGGTGACGTAGCTGTCCACGCCCTCCTCGAAGGAGAGGCTCTCGCTGCCGCCCAGGTCGTACCGCTGCCAGTTCCGGGCCCGGTTGGAGCCCTCGCCCCAGTACTCCTTCACCACGGTGCCGTTGATGTTCAGCTTGGGGGTGGGGCTCTCGTCGAAGCGGGCGAAGTACCGGCCCAGCATCACGAAATCCGCGCCCATGGCCAGGGCCAGGGTGATGTGGTGGTCGTGGACGATGCCGCCGTCGGAGCAGATGGGCACATAGATGCCGGTCTCTTTGAAATACTCGTCCCGGGCCGCGGCCACCTCGATGACCGCCGTGGCCTGGCCCCTGCCGATGCCCTTGGTCTCCCGGGTGATGCAGATGGAGCCGCCGCCGATGCCGACCTTGACGAAATCCGCCCCGGCCTCGGCCAGGAACCGGAAGCCGTCGGCGTCCACCACGTTGCCGGCGCCCACCTTCACGCTCTCGCCGTAGTGCTGGCGTATCCACTCGATGGTCCGCTTCTGCCAGATGGAGTGGCCCTCGGAGGAGTCGATGCACAGCGCGTCCGCCCCGGCCTCTACCAGGGCCGGGACCCGCTGGGCATAGTCCCGGGAGTTGATGCCCGCGCCCACCATGAGGCGCTTTTTGTCGTCCAGCATCTCATCGGGGTTCTCCTTGTGGCTGTCATAGTCCTTGCGGAAGACGAAGTATTCCAGCCTCCCGTCCGCCGACACGATGGGCAGCGAGTTGAGCTTGTGGTCCCAGATGATGTCGTTGGCGGTCTTCAGGCTCGTCCCCTCCGGGGCGGTGACCAGCTTTTCCCAGGGGGTCATGAAATCCCGCACCAGCTCGTCCGGGGACATGCGGCTGACCCGGTAATCCCGGCCTGTGACGATGCCCAGGAGCCTGCCGTTGGCGGTGCCGTCCTCGGTGACAGCCACGGTGGAGAAACCGTTTTTGGCCTTGAGGGCCAGGATATCCCCCAGGGTGGCGTCCGGGGTCACGTTGGAGGCGCTGACCACGAAACCGGACTTATAATTCTTCACCCGGGCTACCATGGCCGCCTCGTCCTCGATGGACTGGGAGCCATAGATGAAGGAGAGGCCGCCCTCCCGGGCCAGGGCGATGGCCAGCGTGTCGTTGGACACGGACTGCATGATGGCGCTCACCATGGGGATGCTCAGGGTGATGGCCGGTTCCTCTCCCCTTTTATACCGCGTCAGCGGCGTTTTCAGGGAGATATTGTCCGGCACGCACTGTTCCGAGGTGTATCCGGGGATGAGCAGATACTCGCTGAAGGTATGGGACGGTTCGCTGCAAAAATAGGCCATAAGGTCCTCCTTATAAGAAGCGGGACGGTCCCGACGGACAGCCCGCATGGATTGCTTTCCGTCATTGTAGCATGAAGGAAAATCCAAAGTCAACGGCGCTCCCGCATTTTCGACAAATGCGTTACTAAATGACATCTAATTTTAACTTGTATGGGAAAAATTCCTAGTGTAGTATATAATTAAGGGAAAAGGCGCGATTTCATCGACGTTACAACAATGCTCGTCTTTTGGAGAGAAAAACATGGATCTGTTCTATAAGATCATTGCCCTGTTGGGCGGCCTGGCCATGTTCCTGTACGGCATGCGGGTCATGGGCGACGGGCTGAAAAGCTGTTCCGGCAGCGCCATGAAGGCGGCCCTGGCCAAGGTCACCAGCCGGCCTGCCCTGGGCTTCCTGCTTGGCACCCTGGTCACCTGCATGATCCAGAGCTCCACCGCCACCATCGTGCTGACCGTGGGTCTTGTGGGCGCGGGTTTCCTCACCTTCCGCCAGTCCATCGGCATCGTCCTGGGAGCCAACGTGGGCACCGCCATCACCGCCCAGATCATCCGCCTCATGGATGTGCAGGCCGGCACAACCAGTCTCCTGTATCTGTTCAACGCGGACAACCTGGCCCCCATCGCCCTCATCCTGGGCATCGTGTTGCTCATGTTCGTCCGCGGCAACTCCGCCAAGAACGTGGGCACCATCGCCATCGGCTTTGGCGTGCTGTTCATGGGGCTGATCTTCATGAGCGACGCGGTGAGCAGCTTTGGCAGCGGGCTCAGCGGTCTGTTGACCGCCTTTGAGGACAACTACTTCCTGGGCTTCCTGGCCGGCACCCTGGTCACTGGCATCATCCAGAGCTCCTCCGCCGTCATCGGCATCCTGCAGACCTTCGCAAGCTCCGTGGGCGTGCGCTTCTGCGCTGTGCTGGGCGTCATCATCGGCGTCAACATCGGCGACTGCCTCACCACGTTCCTGGTCTGCCGCATCGGCGCCAAGCCCGCCCAGATCCGCACCGTCACCGTCCATGTGGTCTACAACATCTGCGCGGCACTGCTCATCACCGCCGCCCTGGCCATCTGCCGGACCGCCGGCCTCATCGGCGACGGGCTGTGGTACGCCTCTCTGGACTCCGGCGGCGTGGCCAATGTCCACGGCCTGTTCCGGCTGGTCCCCGCGGTGCTGCTGCTGCCCCTGTCCGGGACCTTCGCGAAGCTGGCGGAAAAGCTGGTACCGGACAAGCCTGTGCCCGCGGAATACCTGGATATCATGGACAACCTCCGGGAGCTGGACAGCCACTTGGTCTCCAACCCCCGCATTGCCCTGGACCAGTCCGCCCACCTCATCGGCCACATGGCCGACGTCTCCCTGAACAGCTATCTCACCGCCACGAAGCAGCTTTTCCAGTTCGACCCCAAGCAGACTGAGCGCGTCGCCCGCCGGGAGACCCTTCTGGACAGCATGGCCGACGCCACCAACCAATACATCGTCAAGCTCTCCCCCCATATCACCCTCACCGCCGACAACCTGACCCAGAACTTCCAGATCAAGGCTCTCACCTGTTTTGAACGCATCGGCGACCTGGCCATCAGCATCGAGCACGACGCCCAGAATCTGCATGAGAGCGGCAAGCCCCTCTCCGAGCAGGCCCAGAGCGACCTGAAGGACGCCATCAGCGCCGTGACGGATATCCTGACCCTCTCCGTGCACGTCTTCAAGGACGACGACATCAAGAGCGCCCGGGCGGTGGAGCCCCTGGAGGAGGTCATCGACGACCTCATCGAGGCCATGAAGGCCCGCCACGTGGACCGCATGACCAAGGGCGTCTGCGAGGTCTACACCGGCATTCTCTATCAGAACGTCCTGCAGAACCTGGAGCGCGTGTCCGACCAGTGCTCGGACCTGGCCGTATACATCCTCAGCCGGGAGGACAGCGCCATCACCGGCCAGGAGCACCAGTACCTGCACGAACTGCACCACTCCGACAACGAGGCGTACCGGCAGATGTTCCGGGAGAACTACGAGAAGTATTTCCACGGCTCCTCCCCCGCCGGCGAGACAAAAAATCCTTGACAAATCTCCCCTCCCATCCTATAATGCCCACAAGAGCAACGGAGTTCTTACGAATGCCGTTGCTCTTTTTTTGCATCAAGGAGAGTAATGAAACATGTGCGGTATCATGGGATTCACAAAACGAACACTGACCCAGGACGAGCTGCGTCCTTACTTTGACCGGACCTGCTTCCGGGGCCCGGATATGACCCGGGTGGAGCCCGCCGGCGACGGCTGGCTGTGCTTCCACCGGCTCGCCATCATGGGCCTGCACCCCAACGGCATGCAGCCGTTCCACCTGGACGGGGACATGGCCGTGTGCAACGGAGAACTGTACCTGTTCCGGCCTTTGAAGGCGGAGCTTGCCAAAGAATACACCTTCGTCAGCGACTCCGACTGCGAGATCATCCTGCCCCTGTACCACAAATACGGGCTGGACATGTTCAAAATGCTGGACGCGGAGTTCGCCATGATCCTCTACGACAGCCGAAAAAACGAGTTCATCGCCGCCCGGGACCCCATCGGCATCCGTCCGCTGTTTTACGGCGAGCTCGCCGACGGCAGCATGGTCTTCGCCAGCGAGGCAAAGAACCTGGTGGGGCTGTGCGATGAGATCAGGCCCTTCCCTCCCGGACACTACTACGCCGACGGAAAATTCACCCGCTACGCCGACCTGACCACGGTGGACCATTACCTAGACGGCGGCGTCGACGACATCTGCAAAAACATCCGGGAAAAGCTCATCCTGGCGGTGGATAAGCGCCTGGACGCGGACGCGCCCCTGGGCTTTCTCCTGTCCGGCGGCCTGGACTCCAGCCTGGTGTGTGCCATCTCCGCCCGCATCCTGGGCAAGCACATCCGCTCCTTTGCCATCGGCATGGACTCCGACGCCATCGACCTCAAATACGCCCGCCAGGCGGCGGACTACATCGGCGCCGACCACACGGAGGTATATATGACCCGGCAGCAGGTGCTGGACAGCCTGGAGTCCGTCATCGCCATGCTGGGCACCTGGGACATCACCACCATCCGGGCCAGTATGGGCATGTACCTGTGCTGCAAGGCCATCCATGACACCTCCGACGTGCGGGTGCTGCTGACCGGCGAGATATCCGACGAGCTGTTCGGCTACAAGTACACCGACTTCGCCCCCTCCCCGGAGGCCTTCCAGGCGGAGGCGAAAAAGCGGGTGGATGAGCTGTACATGTACGACGTGCTCCGGGCGGACCGGTGTATCTCCGCCAACTCCATCGAGGCCCGGGTGCCCTTCGGGGACCTGGAATTCGTGAGGTACGTCATGAGCATCGACCCCCGGCGGAAGGTCAACTCCTATGGGATGGGCAAATATCTCCTCCGCCGGGCCTTTGAAAAGGACGCCATCCTCCCCGACTCCATCCTCTGGCGGCAGAAGGCGGCCTTCTCCGACGCGGTGGGTCACTCCATGGTGGACGACCTGAAAGAGTACGCCGAGACCAAATACACCGACGCGGAGTTTGAAAAGCGGCGCATGGCCTACGATTTCGCCCGGCCCTTCACCAAGGAGAGCCTGCTGTACCGGGAGATATTCGAGAAATACTACCCCGGCCAGGCCCCCATGGTCAAGGACTTCTGGATGCCCAACAAGAGCTGGGCCGGCTGCGACGTCAACGACCCCAGCGCCCGCGTCCTGTCCAACTACGGCGCCAGCGGCATATAGAGCGCGCCCCGAAACAGGCCCCGGCTCAGTGAGCCGGGGCTTTCCCATGGGTGCTGCGCCCTTGCTTTTTCCCGACAGGGCCGGTATAATGATAAAATGATCATTTGATGTCGGCAGCCAAAGAACGGGGGCGTGAAAAAGATGGAACTTGGAGAGAACTGGAAAGGCTGGAAGGTGGTCCGGGTCATTGGCCGGGGAAGCTTCGGCACAGTGTTCGAGATCGAGCGGGACGTGCTGGGGATGACGGAAAAGGCCGCCCTGAAACTGATCACCATCCCCCGGGATGACAGCGAGACGGAGGAGCTGGTCAACGACGGCTATGACATGGCCACCATCTCCCAGCGATACGACAAGTACCTGAAGGACATCGTCCGGGAATACGCCCTCATGGCCTCCCTGAAGGGCGAGTCCAACATCGTGAACTGCGACGACATCGAGTATGTCCCCCGGGAGGGGAGCGTTGGCTGGGACATCTTCATCCGGATGGAACTGCTGACCCCCATGGGAAAGGTCCTGGAGCCGGGCCGGGCGGCGGAACAGGCCCGGCAGATCGGCACGGACATCTGCCGGGCCCTGGAGCTGTGCGGGAGAAAGCACATCGTCCACCGGGACATCAAGCCCCAAAACATCTTCGTGTCCGCCCAGGGTCGGTACAAGCTGGGGGACTTCGGCGTGGCAAAGGTGGCCGACCACACCACGGCGGGGACCCGGGTGGGAACGTTCCGGTACATGGCCCCGGAGGTATATACCGGCCAGCCCTACGGAGCCGCGGCGGATATCTATTCCCTGGGAATGGTGCTGTATTGGATGCTGAACAAGCGGCGGGGCCCCTTCGTGCCGCTGCCGCCGGAGATCCCCACGGTCCGGCAGGAGGAGGACGCCCAGGCCCGGCGGCTGCGGGGCGAGCCCCTGCCGCCCCCGGCGGACGGGAGCGAGGAACTGAAGCGCATCGTGCTGAAAGCGTGCGCCTACGCGCCGGAGGATCGGTATCGCGACGCGGGAGCCATGCTGGCGGACCTGCAAGCGCTGCCGGACGCAGAGCCGGCTGCTTACGCACCGGCGACTGGGGACGAGACAGTGGCACTGAAGGAGACGGTGGTCCAGCCGGGGCCCTCCCCCATGGCGGCGGAGACGGTATACATAGATATGGGCCCTGGACCCGTGGCCGGCCTGGCTGCGACAGAGACAGTGCTGGCAGAAAAGGCGCCGCCCGCCCCCGCGCCGATGCCACAGCCTGTGAGACCCCAATCCGTTCCTCAGCCGGCACCTGCGCCCAAGAAGAAAAAGAGAGGCCGCGTGGCCTTGGTCCTTGCCGGTGTGACCGTCGCCCTGCTGGCGGCGGCGCTGGGGGCGGTGTTCGCCCTGCGGGGCGGCGTCCAGTTGGACATACAGCCGCCCACGACCATATCCGCGGGGAACTTTCACACGGCGGCTGTCCGGTCCGATGGCACCGTGGTGACCGCGGGACAAATCGACGACAACTTGAACGACGATGTGCGTGGCTGGACGGATATCGTGGCGGTATCCACGCGCCAACTCAACATAGTAGGGTTGCGCTCCGACGGCACGGTGGTGGCCGTGGGACACGGGTCCGCGATCGATGTTGATGACTGGACGGATATCACGGCGATAGCCTCCGGCGGATACCACACGGTGGGACTGCGGTCTGACGGCACCGTGGTGGCCGTGGGGCATAACGATGACGGCCAGTGCGACGTGGGCGGCTGGACGGGCATCAAGGCGATAGCCGCTGCAGCGGCGGGTCAGCGTTTACAATCAGGTTACACGATCGGCCTGCACAAAGATGGCACCGTGGTAGCCGTGGGAAACAATGTTTTTGGCCAGTGCGATGTGGACGGCTGGACGGACATCGTAGCGGTGTCCGCCGGTGAGGATCACACAGTGGGGCTGCGGTCCGACGGCACGGTGGTGGCCGCCGGGAACAACGATTATGGCCAGTGCGACGTGGACGGCTGGACAGACATCGTGGCGGTGTCCGCCGGCGGGAACCACACAGTGGGACTGCAGTCCGACGGCACCGTGGTGGCTGTGGGGAACAACCATTTCTTCCAGTGCGAAGTGAGCGACTGGACAGACATCGTGGCAGTGTCCGCAAGCAAGGATGACACAGTCGGCCTGCACAGGGATGGCACCGCGGTAAGCGTGGGAAAAAACAACTACGGCCAGTGCAACGTGGGCAGCTGGACAGACATCCGGCTGCCCGGAGACGAGGGCTGACGGACGCGCCGGAGGACGACAGGAAAAGAGGCGGAGCGAGATATGGAACTTGGAGAGAACTGGAAGGGCTGGAAGGTGGTCCGGGTCATCGGCCGGGGCAGCTTCGGCACGGTGTACGAGATCGAGCGGGATGTGCTGGGCACGGTGGAAAAGGCCGCCCTGAAACAGATCACCATCCCCCGGGATGAGAATGAGACGGAGGAGCTCATCAGCGACGGCTATGACATGGCTACCATCTCCCAGCGGTACGACAAGTACCTGAAGGACATCGTCCGGGAGTACACCCTCATGGCCTCCCTGAAGGGCGAGTCCAACATCGTGGACTGCGACGACATCGAGTATGTCCCCCGGGCCGGGAACGTTGGCTGGGACATTTTCATCCGAATGGAGCTTCTCACCTCCATGGCAAAGGAGATGGACCGGTATGGCCGTCCAGAGGACGCGGTGCGGATGGGCACGGACATCTGCCGGGCTCTGGAGCTGTGCGGAAAAAAGCACATCGTCCACCGGGACATCAAGCCCCAGAACATCTTCGTGTCCTCCCGGGGCCGGTACAAGCTGGGGGACTTCGGCGTGGCGAAGGTAGCCGACCACACCACAGCGGGGACCCGGGTGGGGACGTTCCGGTACATGGCGCCGGAGGTGTACAACGGCCAGCCCTACGGAGCGGCGGCGGACGTCTATTCCCTGGGGATGGTGCTGTACTGGATGCTGAACAGGCGGCGTGGTCCCTTCGTGCCCCTGCCCCCTGCGGTGCCCACGGTCCGGCAGGAGGAAGAGGCCCAGGCCCGGCGGCTGCGGGGAGAGCCCCTGCCGCCCCCGGCGGACGGGAGCGAGGAACTGAAGCGCATCGTGCTGAAGGCGTGCGCCTACGCGCCGGAGGACCGGTATCATGACGCAGGGACCATGCTGGCGGACCTGAAGACCGTGGCTGTCTCCGCACCGGTGACCGGGGACGAGACGGTCGAGGTGGAGGAAACGGTGGTCCAGCCGGGACCCTCCCCCATGGCGGCGGAGACGGTATACATGGATATGGGCCCTGGACCCGGGACCGGCCTGGCTGCGGCAGAGACGGTGCTGGAGGAAAAGGCGACGCCCGCTCCCGCGCCGGCGCCACAGCCTGTGCCTCGGCCCGTTCCTCAGCCGGCGTCTGTGCCCCAGCCTCAGCCAGTGCCCCAGCCCGCGCCCAAAAAGAAAAAGAGAGGCCGCGTGGCCCTGGTCATCGCCGGTGTGGCCGTCGCCCTGCTGGCGGCGGCGCTGGCGGCGGTGTTCGCCCTGCGGGATGGCCGGGAGGCGGAGAACGCCCAGCAGGGCGTCCGGGAGGCGGAGCCTGTGAGAGGACAGGCCACGACCATATTTGCGGGGTTCAACCAAACCGTGGCAGTCCGGTCCGATGGCACCGTGTTGACCACGGGACAAATCGACGACGACCTGAACGACGAAGTACGCGGCTGGACGGACATCGAGGCGGTGTCCGCGACCCTCATCAACGTATTGGGCCTGCGGTCCGACGGCACGGTAGCGGCCGTGGGATATGACGGGTCTGGCGGTCCGGGCGACGTGGGCGGCTGGACGGACATCGTGGCAGTGTCCGCGGGTACGGCTCACACGGCGGGGCTGCGGTCCGACGGCACCGTGGTGGCCGTGGGGAAGAACGATGACGGCCGGTGCGACGTGGGCGGCTGGACGGACATCGTGGCAGTGTCCGTCGGTATGAGCCACACGGTGGGGCTGCGGTCCGACGGCACCGTGGTGGCCGTAGGGGATGACAACTACGATCAGTGCGACGTGAGTGAGTGGACCGACATTGTGGCGGTATCCGCCGGTGAGGATTACACAGTTGGCCTGCGCAGGGACGGCACCGTGGTAATCGCGGGAAACAACTATCTTGATCGGCCCCGTGGTTGGTACGACGTAAGCGGCTGGACAGACATCGTGGCAATATCCGCAGGTATGAACCACACGGTGGGGCTGCGGTCCGACGGCACCGTGGTGGCCGTGGGGAATAACAGCGACGGCCAGTGCGATGTGAGCGGCTGGACCGACATCGTGGCGGTGTCCGCGGGTATGACCCACACGGTGGGGCTGCGGTCCGACGGCACCGTGGTAGCTGTGGGATCGAACAATTTTGGTGAGTGCGACGTAAGCGGCTGGACCGACATCCGGCTGCCTGAGGACGCCGGGCCGACCGCGGTCTCCGCCGCGGCGGAGGCTCCCCTGTCCGCCGGACAGTCCTCCTCCGGGGCCGCCGGCGCCTTCCCCGGCGGCAAGCCCCTCTCCCTGCTCGTCCCCGACGCCGCGGGCAGCCCGTCCGATATCATCGTGCGGGCCTTTGCCACCGAGCTGGAAGCGGCGCTGGGCGCCTCGGTGATCGTCACCAACGATACCGACGGGACTTGCGGTCTGGACCTGGCCACCAACTCCGAGTCCGACGGCTATACCATCACCTATATATCCCGTATATCTGCGTCCTCCCTCTCCGAACCTATTGACCCTTCCACGGACGGCGTTCGGTTCCTCGGACGCATCATGACCGACCCCGCTACCGTCACCGTCCGCGCCGACAGTCCCTTCAATACCACTGTCGGCTTTGAGGACCTCATCGCCGTTGCCCGGGAACACCCTGACGTAGTCCCTCTGGGCATTCCGGTGCTGCCCTTCCACGCCACCGCCGTGAGCCTCGAGGAGCAGTGCGGCGGTATCAGCTTTGCGAAGGCTCCTTTCTTGTATACCGATGTCACCTCTGCGCTGTCATCCAGTTTGGTTTCGGCTATCATCACCGGCGCCGCGACGGTGATGGAGGATGTGGAGGCCGGGAGATTCAAGGTCCTGTGCGTGCTGGACGAGGACCGCTCCCCCTTCCTCCCGGACGTCCCCACGGCGCGGGAGCTGGGCTATGACGTCACGGGGCAGGACTGGGGCGGCTTTGCCGTTCCGGAGAACACCCCCCAGCAGATCGTCGACATCCTGTCCGACGCGGCCATGACCGCCATCTGCTCCGACACAGTGAAAGACGTGCTGGCCGATCTTGGCTATGAGCAGTCCTACCTCACCGGCGCTGAGATGGACGCGGCACTCAACGCGGATCTGGCCGCATACAGAGAGCATTTTCCCGATGAGACGTGATACGCCGCGGCCCCGGACCCCGGCGTTCAGGATGCAGATACCGGCCCTGTCCCACAGACAGGGCCGGTGCTTTTTTCTTTTCCGTGCCGGTCAGGCTCCCAGCCGTATGGCCATCTGCACCGCCGCGGTCCCGTCGGGCTTTTGCACCAGGAAGTGCCAGCCCTCTCCGTCCTGTCGCCGGTAGACGGACAGGGTCTCCCCCTCCCGGCAGGCCATGGAATAGGACACCTCCACCTCGGCGATGTCCATGGCCTCCAGCTGGGCCACGGTGAACGTGCCCAGGAGCATGCGGACATAGGCCACGTTGTTCATGTGCCGGCCCATGTCGATGTCCCGGGAGCCCACGGTATAGGTCAGGCACAGGTTCTCCGGGTCCGGCTGCTCCCGGAACCGGGTGAAGGGGGCGTCGCACACCCGCTCGGTCCGGTGCTCCATCCACAGGGGATAGCCAAAATCCCCCACCTTCATCACCCGACCGGTGTCGATGTTCTGGCCCACCCACTCGGTCCGGCCCTCCACCAGGACACGCTCGCCCTGGGCGAGGGTGTAGAACCGGTCACATTTCACGGCCTTCGGCGCCGCCGGCCACGTCCGGGCCTGGACCCGCTCCATGAGCCGGGGCCGGGCATAGATGCGCACCCGGGTCCGCACCGCCACCCAGAAGGCCCGGCGCTCATGCATGGCGTCAAAGCCCACATCCAGACCCTGGGCGTGCTCCGATGCCAGGTCCATAAACTTGTCGAACATCCCGGCAACGGACATGCGCCCCTCCGGGTCCGAGGCGCTGGACGGGACCGTAAATTCCGTCTCCAGTACATTTACTTCCATCTGTCTCTCCCCTGTATATAACACCGGCCCCCCAGGCAGGAGGACCGGTGATGATTCACTTCCCCATCCCGTCGTCCCACAGGATGAGCCTGCCCGCCTCGCGGGTCTTGTCCATGTCGATGATCCGTTGGTTGGACGAGCCCCGAAACCGCAGACTGATGTCCTTGAGCCGCTCCACAAAGGGACCGTCCACCAGCACGTCGATCATGCCCAGCATCTCGTCCGTCACCTCGCACCGGGGGTGCTTCCCCACCCGCAGCAGGTCCTCGTAGACGTACCCGGTGAAGGCCCACACGGTCTTGTGGGGGTACAGGGCCTTGACCCGCCGGAGGAAGGGTGTCAGCGCCCGCTGGTTCTCCGGCTCGAAGGGGTCGCCCCCCAGCAGCGTCAGGCCGTTGATGTAGTCCGGAGCCAGCAGGCCCAGGAGACGGCCCTCCGTCTGGAGCGTAAAGGGCTCGCCGTAGTCGAAGTCCCAGGTCTCCGGCTGGAAACAGCCGGGGCACCGGTTGGTACAGCCCGACACGAACAGTGTCACCCGCACGCCGGTGCCGTTGGCGATATCACAGTTTTTGATCTGTCCGTAATGCATGCCTTACAGATGCAGGACCCGGTCCTTGATCTCCTGGGTACGTCCCTGGTTCCAGAACTGGGTGCCAATGTAGCCGCAGGTCCGCCGGGCCACGTTCATCTTGTCCTGGTTGGTGTTGCCGCAGCGGGGGCAGCGCCAGATGAGCTTGCCGTCGTCCTCCACGATCTCGATCTCTCCGTCCCAGCCGCAGACCTGGCAGTAGTCGCTCTTGGTGTTCAGCTCGGCATAGATGATGTTGTCGTAGATGAACCGCATCACCTGCAGCACGGCCTCCAGGTTGTTCTGCATGTCCGGCACCTCCACATAGCTGATGGCGCCGCCGGGAGACAGATGCTGGAACTGGGCCTCGAACTTGAGCTTGGTGAACGCGTCGATCTGCTCGGTCACGTGCACGTGATAGGAGTTGGTGATGTATCCCTTGTCGGTGATGCCCTCGATGACGCCGAAGCGCTTCTGCAGGCATTTGGCGAACTTGTAGGTGGTGCTCTCCAGGGGCGTGCCGTACAGGGAGAAGTCGATGTTGTGCTGCTCCTTCCAGCGCTTGCAGGCGGCGTTCATGTACTGCATGATCTCCAGGGCAAAGGGCGTGGCGGAGGGGTCGGTGTGGCTCTTGCCGGTCATGTACTTGACGCATTCATAAAGGCCCGCATAGCCCAGGGAGATGGTGGAGTAGCCGTTGTACAGCAGCTTGTCGATGGGCTCGCCCTTCTGCAGCCGGGCCAGGGCGCCGTACTGCCACAGGATGGGCGCGGCGTCGCTGAGGGTGCCCTTCAGCCGCTCATGGCGGCACATCAGCGCCCGGTGGCACAGCTCCAGCCGCTCGTCGAAGATCTTCCAGAACTTATCCAGATTGCCGCCGGAGGACAGGGCCACGTCCGGCAGGTTGATGGTGACCACGCCCTGGTTGAACCGGCCGTAATACTTGTGCTTGCCCGGCTCATAGTTGCCGGCGTTGGCGATGTTGCCGATGCCGGCGTCGGTGAACCGGTCCGGGGTCAGGAAGCTGCGGCAGCCCATGCAGGTGTACACGTCGCCCTTCAGCTCCAGCATCTTCTTCTCGGAGATGTAGTCGGGCACCATCCGCTTGGCGGTGCACTTGGCCGCCAGCTCGGTCAGGTAGTAATAGGGCGTGCCCTCGTCCACGTTGTCCTCTTCCAGCACGTAGATCAGCTTGGGGAACGCGGGGGTGACCCAGATGCCCTGCTCGTTCTTCACGCCCTCGTAGCGCTGCAGCAGGGTCTCCTCGATGATGATGGCCAGGTCCTTCTTCTCCTGCTCGTTCTTGGCCTCGTTCAGGTACATGAACACGGTGACGAAGGGGGCCTGTCCGTTGGTGGTCAGCAGGGTGACCACCTGGTACTGGATGGTCTGCACGCCCCGGCGGATCTCCTCCCGCAGGCGCTTCTCCACGATCTCGTCCACCTGCTCCTTGGTGGGCACCACGCCAAGGGTGCTGATCTCATCCCGCACCACGGCGCGGATCTTCTCCCGGCTGACCTGGACAAAGGGGGCCAGGTGGGCCAGGGAGATGGACTGGCCGCCGTACTGGTTGGAGGCCACCTGGGCCACGATCTGCGTGGCGATGTTGCAGGCGGTGGCGAAGCTGTGGGGACGCTCGATGAGGGTGTCAGTGATGACGGTACCGTTCTGGAGCATGTCCTCCAGATTCACCAGGTCGCAGTTGTGCATATGCTGGGCGTAATAGTCCGTATCATGGAAGTGGATGATGCCCTCTTCATGTGCCTCCACAATATCCTGGGGCAGCAGCAGACGGTTGGTGATGTCCCGGCTCACCTCGCCGGCCATATAGTCCCGCTGGGTGGAGTTCACCACCGGGTTCTTGTTGGAGTTCTCCTGCTTGGCCTCCTCGTTGTTGCACTCGATGAGGGCCAGGATGCGGTCGTCGGTGGTGTTGGACTGACGGACCAGGCTCCGGGTATAGCGGTAGGTGATGTACCGCTTGGCCACCTCATAGGCCCCGTGGGCCATGATCTGCTCCTCCACCATGTCCTGGATCTCCTCCACGGAGGGAGAACGTCCCAGCTCGATGCACGCCTTCTCCACGGAGTCGGCGATGCGGTGGATCTGGGTATTTGTCATGCGGAATTCCTCATCCACCACCTCATTGGCCTTGCTGATGGCGGCGATGATCTTCGTGATGTCAAACGTGACCTCAGAACCGTTTCTCTTGATGATCTTCATTGGTTACTTACCCCTTCTCTCTACTCTCTGCCCTCTGTCTCCCCAAACTTTCCGTCTTGGTTACATAATGCCAGTGCACGTAATATTAGCACAATATCTTGTGTCTGTCAACAGGTTTTATGCCAATATTTTGTAACGTCCTGAAAGACCCGCAAAGCCTTGAAAATACTGGGTTTCCGTAACTTTTTGTAATTTTTTATAAGTATGACCGGCCCGTTTTTCAAAAAAATTTTTTTGGCGCGTTGTAAAATGAAGTTGCAATACCCCACTGGGTAAAAGTTTTCAAAAAAGAAAATCCATAGTGACAAA
>CANRNU010000046.1 GCA_947632005.1 uncultured Oscillospiraceae bacterium
AGGGCCGGGTTCGTGATGACCAGCGCCTCCCCGAACAGGGCCCCGCACTTGGTCCCGCCGATGTAGAACATGTCCGCGAGCTTTGCCATATCCTTCAGGGTCACGTCGGAGGCGGCCAGGCCGTAGCCCATCCGGGCCCCGTCCACGAACAGGACCATGTCGTACCTGTCGCAGGCGGCGCGGATGTCCTTCAGCTCCTGGAGCGTATAGACCGTGCCGTACTCGGTGGGGAAGGAGATATACACCACCCGGGGCTGGGTGATATGCTCCTGGATGGGGCTCGTCCGGTAGTTCTCGCCGACCTCGGCCACCTGGGCGGCGGTGAGCTTGCCGTTCTCGGCGGGGAGGGTCAGGATCTTGTGGCCCACATGCTCCAGCGCGCCGGTCTCATGGGCGTGGATGTGGCCGGTCTCGGCGCAGACCACGGACTGATAGGGCAGCAGGCAGGCGCCGATGCCGGTGTAGTTGGTCTGGGTGCCGCCCACCAGGAAGTGTACCGCTGCGTCCGGGCAGGCCAGGTGTTTTTTGATCTCATCGGCGGCCTTCTCGCACCAGGGGTCGATGCCATAGCCGCCGTAGGAGGTGTCGTTGGTCTCCGCCAGGGCCTTCAGTACGGCGGGGTGGGCCCCCTGGCTGTAGTCGTTGTTGAAGCGTATCATAGCGTCTCTCCCAAATTCATTTTTCTTTCACAGTAGCAGCAGTATACCATACAAAACGCCCCGGGGCAATGGCAAGTGTGTATAAAATGGAAAGCACAGCGATTGCGTAGATAGAAGAATCTATATGGTTCTCAATGCCCCGAGTGTATGTGAGCTCTGCCTTTTGATTTTGTCTATATAGGCTGCCATATAATCATAATCAGGTGTTCCAGCAGCAGTTGCGGGCAGCTTAATTACAAAATCTCTCTTGATATGAGCATTCAATTCCTTAATGAATGCTCGATAATTATTTTGGCTTTCTTTGAATATTGCAGTAGCGATAAACTGTTTTGCTTCAAAGGTAATATTATCTTTTGGAATTAATACTACGACATTTTGGCTGGTGTAGAAGGGTTCTTCCTGAATGAAACAGGAACCTAAATATGCTCCACCTAAAGCCAAGGTCAAACAGCCAGCGTCATATGGCCGTAACCCTTCTATATTATTAACTTTTTGAGTTATACCATTATTGACACTTGATCGACCTACAAAGTTGATTTTGGGTACAGTAGTGTCCATCTTTACCTTGTCAAGCTTTGTACCGGAGTCGATTTTGAAAATATCATATAAGTGAAATGGTTTCCAACTTTCAATATTGATATTTTGGTAGACAGCGGCCTGCCTTGCCGATTGTAGTTTAGCCAGCAAAGCATTGACTACAGTTTCACGATTTCTCATATAATTTTCCATATATGAAAAATCGGGGTTATCGTTTATATCAACTGGCAATTTTACAGATAACTCTGCCAAAACAGTGCTAGAAATTTGGTCCGAATAAGAGCTGCTTTTCAGACACTTATTAATAGCTGTTACTAAGAATAATCCGGTATACTCGTTCAATTCGGTGTGCAATGGCTTTAAACAGTGTACCTTCATATCCAAGGATGCTTTGCCCCTTTGATAAAATACAGTTCCTAAAAAAGAAACGCTGATAAAGTTTTCATATGTCCTGTAATCTGTGTTCTCTGAATCGCAGTCGAAATATCCATAAATACCGTTGTTAATTCCTGATACAGTTATCCTTGGCGTTTTACCGTCGCGAAGCTGCTTTTTATCTATATATGTACCTGTTGGAACCTGCAATTTTTGGCCCTTATGTGTAGTAATAAATAGGTCCTTAATAGCGAAGTCTTTCCAAGTGTGGATGTCAATGCTCTTCATTGAATGTATCCTTTCTTTCCAAAACAATGGACACACCATTTTCCTTGGAAGTAATTTCACTGCTGTACAGAACTTTACAGACCAGTCTATCTCTGAATTCTTTTACATCTATACCTTGTTTGAACATTAGATAATCCATCATAGTTTTTGTGAAATCTTCTTCGCTGATTTCGAATTCTTTTTCAGGGACCTGATAGCTCAAATGTTCGGAAGGGTTGATCCACTTGATTGTATCGTCACCTGACTGCTTGTGAATAATTTCGACCCACTCGTCCTCGATGCTCTGCCATCTGTCTTTAATATCCTGCCGGCCTTGATTTTTAACAGTTTCCAATCCGTCATTTTCAATATAGCAAGTGAAAATTTCCTTGCCGTTTTGTGGGACGCCTGATTCAAAAATAAAGATAGATGTTGTTACGCCCTCAGAAAATGTCTTTTCAGGCAATTTAATGATCTTCTCTAAAGTGCTATGTTTCAGGAGTTTTGCTCCATTGTCCTTCTCAAGCTTTTTATCAGGAAGGATAAAGGCGCATTTTGTGTGTGGTGGAACGTTCAAAAGGACATTGTTCACTATTGTAAGACACCCATATTTCCGTTCAAATGGAGGATTCATCAAAACTTTTGTGATGTGGTTGTGATTGAGGATCAGGTTGCCATTTTTATCCTTTAGGAATTCACCACTCTTATTAGTTTTATAACTTTTTGATTTAATCCAATCACATGCTTCCTGTGTACGCGTGTCTAATTGTTCTAAATTTGTTTTTCCGTCTTTATGGATAAGCATATTTGCACAAGCGAGAGCAAATATTTCTCTGTCAAATTCGATGCCATATAACTGCGCTTCTTTGATTTCTGGCACCTTTTTTGCATTTATGCCACCTGCCTCTTTGATCATGTTACACATGGATTTTACAAGAAACGCACCGGAGCCACAGGCAGCATCCAGGATTCTGTCGTTTTGATCTATATCAATTAGACGGTACATAAATGATGTGATGTGATCTGGAGTGAATACTTGCCCACTTTCGGATTTCTTTTTGTAACGGTTGAATTCATTGAAGAATATACCCATTACATCTTCACCATTCCAATAGTCAGAGTTGACGCAATCAGAGATTTCGGAGACCCATTTAATAAAATTGTCGATTGCTTCTTGATTTGAAGCGTTATTCATTTTGATTTCAGCATAAACGTCAATTAGTAAATCAAGTTTCAAGTTTTGTTTTTTGCTTTCTTCCAAAGACTTGGACAAAGTATTTAAGATGGAATTTTTCATTAATGAGAAATCCATCCCCTTAATCAAAATGGCATCATATCTTTTTGCGACCAAAGCGCAGGCAGTGAAAATCATGCGGTGATACAGATTTTTGATACCGAATTCGGTATGAAGACAATCGTTGATTCTTTTCGTAAGATTGTAGATGTGCTGTTTATCTATGGTGTTTTTTGTGAACAGAGCAATATAGTATGCTTTGTTTTGAAGCGTTGAGGAAACAGAAGTGTCCTCAACGTTATTTTTAAAAACACGAATATCTATGCCGTTATATAGAATGCCGGCTACATGTTTATACTTTGTTAAAACAATGTTGCAGTTTTTCTGCAGTTCATTTGCCCATTTTTGTAGTGATATATCTTCTGCTTCAGATTTGGTTTCAAGTATGATGGCAGGTAAAGCATAGTCGTCAGGGAGATACCAGCCATCGGGTTTGTCATTTATACCTTTAAATCCCAATTGGTTGAAGGTGGTGATCTGACCGGTGCCCTGTTTTACATTTGCTTCGATTTGGTCAAAACCAAGTAGTATTCCGGCGCTATTTCTGACTTCGTCTTCCGTGCGACACGCAATTTTATTTGCCATCGTAATTTTCCTCGTTTTCTTCACGTTTTTTCAAATACTCATCAGCCGCCTGATTGAACAAGTCTGCCATGCTATGCATGTTGTCGTCATAGGCAATAGCGGCAAGTAGTTTTTTTACCTTGTCTGGGTTCATTCTGAATTGGACCTGCCTTGTCCTAAAAGATTTGCTTTCTTTGATCAAGAGCATCATCTCCTAATGATATCATGATATAAAGATATCATATCTATTGTATATAGTCAATAGGATATATGCCGACTGGCATGGGGGCCTGGGGAGAGACCGGTTCATGTGCCCCGGGGCAATTCCCGGGGTTTATTTTTTGTCCCGCCGGTCAACCATCTCAGCGGGAGGGATGACCATGGACAGCATATGGACGAACGGCGTGTCCATACCGCCCCGGCCTGTATTGGCGGGGGACGTCAAGGCGGACGCAGCGGTGATCGGGGCGGGGATAGCCGGGTGCCTCACGGCGTATTATCTGCAGCGGGAAGGGCTTTCCGTCGCGGTGCTGGAGGCGGGCCGCATCGGAGCCGGTCAGACCGCCGGCACCACCGCCAAGATCACCAGCCAGCACGGGCTCATCTATGACCGGCTCATCACCCAGCTGGGGCCGGAGCTGGCACGGCTGTACGCCCGGGCCAATCAACAGGCCGTGGGGCAGTATGAGATGCTGATCGCGGAGGAGGGCATCGACTGCGACTTTGCCGGGACGTGCGCCTATCTTTACACCACCGTCTCCCCCGGGGCCATCCAGCGGGAGTGGTCCGCGGCGGCCCAGCTGGGACTGCCCGCCCGGCTCACCACCGCCGCGGCGCTGCCTTTTCCCGCGGCGGCGGCACTGCGGTTCGACCGGCAGGCCCGATTCCACCCCCTGAAATTTCTCCGGGCCATCGCAAAAGGCCTGACCGTCTATGAGAACACCCCGGTCCTCCGGGCGGAGGGGCATACCCTGGTCACGCCCCGGGGGACGGTGACGGCGAAAAAAATCGTCTTTGCCTGTCACTATCCCTTCGTGAACTTCCCGGGGCTCTTCTTTGCCCGGATGCACCAGGAGCGGAGCTATGTGCTGGCGCTGGAGCATGCCCAGGCCCTGGACGGGATGTACTACGGGATAGACCCGGGCGGACTGAGCTTCCGCCAGGCGGGAGAGCTCCTGCTGCTGGGCGGCGGGGCGCACCGGACGGGGGAGAACGCCGCCGGGGGACGGTACGAGCGTCTGCGCCGGGCGGCCAGGACCTGGTGGCCGGGCAGCCGGGAGGTGGGCGCCTGGTCCGCCCAGGACTGCATCCCCGTGGATGGAGTGCCCTTCATCGGGCCGTTTGCCGCCTCCCGGCCGGACTGGTACGCGGCCACGGGCTTTCAGAAGTGGGGCATGACCACCTCTATGGCTGCCGCCCATATCCTGACGGACCTGATCCTGGGCCGGGAAAACGAGTATGCCCCGGTATTCACGCCCCGTCGTTTCCGGCTCCGGGCCAGCCTCGGGAATTTGACCCGGGACGCGCGCGTCACCGCCGGGGGTCTGCTCCGCTGCGCCTTTGGCACGGCCCGGGACAGCGCCGACGAGATGCCCGCCGGCCACGGAGGCGTGGTGGAGGCGGACGGGAAGAAGATGGGCCTGTACCGGGACAGACAGGGCCGGGACCACCGCGTGGGCGTCAAGTGCCCCCATCTGGGGTGCCAGCTCGCCTGGGACCCGGACGAAAAGACCTGGGACTGTCCCTGTCACGGCTCCCGGTTCGATGCGGACGGACGCCTTTTGTCCGGCCCGGCCCAGAGCGGCATCGGGCTCGAAGAAAAAAGTTCACCGCCCTCTTGAAAAATCAGGGGGCGGTGACGGATATTATAGGTGAGACGCGTTTCGAGAGGAAAACATCGACATGTTCACAAAAGAGCAATTCACGCGCATCGCCCAAAAGTACATGGACATGATCTTCCGCATCGCTTTCGGTTACCTGAAGAGCCGGGAGGACGCGGACGACACCACGCAAAATGTGCTTCTGGCGCTGTACAGGTCGGACAAGGCGTTTGAAGACGGCGAGCATTTGAAGGCATGGCTCATCCGGGTGACGGTGAACGAGTGCAAGAAGGTCCTGCGCTCCCCCTGGCGGAAGCGGGGCGAGCCCCTGGAGGACTACGAAAATACCCTGGAATTCCGGGATGACCGGGACCGGGAGCTGTACGCCGCCATCATGGCCCTGGACGTGAAGTACCGGGCGGTGATCGTCCTGTACTACTACGAGGGCTATTCCATCCGGGAGACGGCCCAGCTTCTGGGGGTCCCGCCTGCCACCGTGGGCACCCGCCTTGCCCGGGCAAGAGAACAGTTGAAGCTCACATTGACGGAGGCTGAGAGACTATGACCGAGAGAGAACGCATTCAACGGGCCCTGGAGCCCCTTCACGCCTCCGACAGGACTTTGGAGGAGGTTTTCGGGATGATCGACAGAGAGAAGACGGTAAAACATATGAAACGCACCGGCCGCAACACCCTGCGCACCATTCTCATCGCGGCGGCGGTGGCGGCGGCGCTGACCGTGTCCGCCTATGCCATCGGGGAGTATACGGGCTTTTTCGAGACGGTGTTCGGAGACGAGAATATCGCCAGCTGGGACGCCGAGCATGTGATCCTCACGGACAGTGAGGGAAACGTCTGGAAGGAATACGACGCGCCCGGCCAGGAGCGGGTGGCGGTGGACCCGGACCAGGCCCAGGAACTGGTGGGCGATGAGACCGTGAACGTGTCCCAGTCCGTGACGGTCCAGGATGTGACCTTCACTGTGGAGGACTTCGTCATGGACGAAAACGGCATGGGCGTGCTCACCTACACCATGGAAGACCCCAACGGCTTCCCAGGCATGGAGTTCACAGACGAGAGCGGCATCCTGACCCAGGAACCGGACCTGGTGGGCTCCCAGCGGGTCCCGAACCTGACGTTCGCGGACGAGGACGGGAAGGACATTCTCTTCCTGGACAGCTATGACTTCGTGGCGGCGGGCGGCACCGACACGAAAAAGACCGTGGTCAGATACTTTGCCCCCTTCGAGGGCCTGGAGGAGGCGGCGAACCTGAAGCTGACCTTCGCCGTGGTGAAGGAGCACGACCAGGACGCGACGCTGTTCACCGACGTGGTGGACCAGGGGGGCGTGATATTCCCCCTGTCCCAGGCGGTGGCGGCCACGCCTCTGTCCGGGCCCGGCGGCTGGTCTGCCAGCGTGTCTCCGGTGGGACTGAAGATCACGCCCCCGGAGGGGAACCCCTACGGCGACTACAGCCTCGATGTGGTCATCCACATGGCCGACGGCACGGATTACGTGCTGAAGCAGTCGGAGCCTTACCTGTACAACATCACCGTGGAGTGCCGGGGGGAGGACGGCGCCACGAACTATACCTTCAACCGGCTCATCGACCCGGCCCAGGTGGAGAGCGTCACCGCCGTGGGCCATGGCAGCGGCTTCCAGGACGAGAGCGGCCAGCCGGTGCCCTGGGAGGAGGCCTGGAGCGACGACGGCAATAGCCTGCAGGAGGGACTGAGCGAGCTGCAGGACGAGCTGGACCTGACGTTTACAAAATGACCAAAATACCGACCGCATCGGCGGGGCCCTTCGGCTCCGCCGATGCTTGCGTTTATGGCCGTTTGCGGTTATAATAATATGAATGGAATTTCTTGCCGGAGGGGAACGAGTTTGAAGCTGAGCCCGGGAATGGTATATGACATCATCGTGGCCCTGGTGGTCCTGTTCACCCTGTGGCGGGGCTTCCGGCAGGGCGTGGTGTCGGAGATCGTGCGGCTGGCGGGCTGGGTGATCGCGGTGGTGCTGGTGAGCGTCTATGTGGATGGCTGGGCCCAGTATATCTATACCTCGTTCATCGAAAAGCAGGCGGTCAACGCCGTGGCGGCGGCCATCCCCCAGGACGTACTGAATGCCATGGAGAGCGGGGCTGTGGCGGTGGAGAGTCTGCAGGAGATATTGAACAGCCTCAAGGGCTTCTTCGGCGGACAGGTGGTGGACCAGACCACCGCCAACCAGATCATTGCCATGTTCCGGCAGGACGCCGGGAGCCTGGCCCAGATCATCACCCAGACCATTTTGCAGCCCATGCTCATCACCTTGGTACAGGTGGTGCTGAGCCTGCTCATCCTGGCGGTGTGCCTGACGGTGACCAAATTTCTGGCCAGGCTGGTATCCGCCCGCCGGGGCGACGGCATCGCCTCCATGACCAACCGGCTGCTGGGCGGGGCCCTGGGCTTCGGGGAGGGCGTGGTCACGGCCTACATCTTCGTCTTCGTTTTGAGCCTGCTGGCGGTGTTCTTTTCCAACAGCATCATCAGCCAGGAGATCCTGTATAACACCCGGCTCGTAAAACTGTTCTTATAATAACTAGGGGGATATAGAGAGATGATCACCAACGTACTGGAGTATCTGGACGCCTCGGCCGCCCGTTTCCCGGACAAGGTCGCCTTTGGGGACGACAAGACCACGCTGACCTTTGCCCAGCTGCGGGACCTGGCTCGCCGGGGCGGGACGTATCTGGCCGGGCGCGTCGGGACAAAGGAGCCGGTGGCGGTATTCATGGAGAAAACGCCGGCGTGTCTGGCAGCCTTTTTTGCCGCCGTCAGCGCCGGATGCTTTTATGTGCCGCTGGACACGAAAATGCCACCGGAGCGCATCAAGCTCATCTTTGACACCCTCCATCCGGCCTTCGTGTTCTGCGACGAGAAGAATGAGGCGGCGGCTCGGGCCGTGGCGGGCCAGGCGGGATGCGAGCTGTTCTCCGCCGCCTGTGAGACCGAGCCGGACGAGAAAGTCCTGGCGGCCATCCGGGCCGCCCATGTGGACACGGACCTTCTCTATGTCCTGTTCACCAGCGGCTCCACCGGCGTGCCCAAGGGCGTGACCATCAGCCACCGGAGCATGGTGGATTATGCCGACTGGCTCCATGAGACCCTGGACATCGACGAGAGCTGTGTGCTGGGCAACCAGGCCCCCTTCGTGTTTGACAACTCCACCCTGGACATCTACTCCACCCTGAAAAATGGCTGCACCACCTGGATCATCCCCCGGAAATGCTTCTCCTTCCACAAGACCATGATGCAGTTTCTGGCGGAGCACCACATCGATACCATCTTCTTCGTGCCCTCGGCCCTGATCGCCATCGCCAACTCCGGCATCCTGGAGATCAATCCGCCCCGGGGCCTGAAGCGGATCTACTTCTGCGGCGAGGTCATGCCCAACCGGCAGCTCAATATGTGGCGGCGGGCGGTGCCGGACGCCAAGTACTGCAACATGTACGGCCCCACGGAGATCACCGATGTGTGCGCCTATTACATCGTGGACCGGGAATTTGGCGACGACGACCCCCTGCCCATCGGCCAGGCCTGCGCCAACACCCGTATCCTCATCCTGAACGACGACGGCAGGCCCGTGGCCCCGGGGGAGACCGGCGAGCTGTGCGTGCTGGGCACCTGCCTGTCCCTGGGCTATTACAACAACCCTGCTCAGACGGAGAAGGCCTTCGTCCAGAACCCCCTGAACACCCTGTTCCATGAGCGGATGTACCGTACCGGCGACCTGGCCCGGTACAACGAGCGGGGCGAGATCATGTTCCTGGGCCGGAAGGACTTCCAGATCAAGCACCAGGGCTGCTACCGCATCGAACTGGGGGAGATCGAGACGGCCCTGCTGGCAGTGCCCAGCGTCTCCAACGGCTGCTGCCTGTTCGACGAGGCCAAGGACGAGATCGTCTGCGTCTACATGGGCGGGGAGGATGAACGGGCGCTTGCCAAGCAGCTCAAGGTCAAACTGCCCAGCTATATGATGCCCAACCGCTATGTGCAGCTGGACAGGCTGCCCATGACCATCAACGACAAGATCGACCGGGTCACCCTGAAGAAGACCCACATCGGGTGATATGGGGCAGGAACTGATCAGCGTCATCATCCCTGTCTATCAGGTGGAGCCGTATCTGGAAAAGTGCGTAAAGAGCGTGCTGGACCAGACCTATGAGGACCTGGAGATCATCCTGGTGGACGACGGCTCCCCGGACAATTGCCCCGCCATGTGCGATGCCTTCGCGGCGAGGGACAGCCGGGTCCGGGTCATCCACCAGAAAAATGGCGGGCTCTCCGCCGCCCGGAATGCCGGGCTGGACACCGCCGGCGGCGCCTATATCGGCTTTGTGGACAGCGATGACTATATCGCCCCGGATATGTACGAGAAGCTGTACGCGGCCATGACAGAGACAGGCGCGGACCTGGTCGTGTGCGATACCGCATGCGTGGACGAGCGCGGCGGGACGAGGCTGACGCTGGCGCCGTTGGCACAAGAAATCCTGAGCCCGGAGGATGTCCACTGCCGCATCGCCTGGGCAGATGCATCCTGGCGCTATATCACTGCCTGGAACCGGCTGTACCGGCGGGAGCTGTTCGAGGGCCTGCGGTTTCGGGTGGGCAAGCTGCACGAGGACGAGTTTCTGGTGTCGGACCTCCTGGCCCGGTGCACGGCGGTGGCGATCGTCCCGGAGGCGCTGTATTTCAATCTCTATCGGCAGAACAGCATTACAGGCGCGGCACTGACGATCCGCTCCCTGGACGGGGTGGAGGCATATATGGAACGGTATGAGCTCTACCGGAGCCAGGGGAAGAAGCCGCTGGCGGCGGCGGTCCTGCGCCGGGCATACACCCGGCTCTGGGCGGTGATCGATTCAGTGGATGTCCGGGCGCATCGCAGGGCTGTTGGGCCGTGGGTCCGCCGGGTAGCGGGCGCCAAGCTGCGCTGTTTGGATGTCCGCGGAGTGAACTTGGCGGTCCACTATGCCGCAGAGCTTTTCCGGGGTGCCAACGGATCATGACAGAGGGCGGTATATGAAAACGATACTTCTCATCTTCGGGACCAGGCCGGAGGCCATCAAGCTGTGTCCGCTGGTGAGGGAGCTGCAGACCCGGCAGGGGGTGCGGACGCTGGTATGTGCCACAGGCCAGCACCTGGAGATGCTGGACCCGGTGCTGGAGGCGTTCGGCGTGACGCCGGACTTTCGGCTGGCTGCGGCCCGGCCGGACGGAGACCTGCCCGGCCTGACGGCGGCGGTGCTGGCGGGCGTCAGCGGCGTGCTGACCGAGACCCGACCGGACCTGGCTTTGGTCCAGGGGGACACCACCACGGCCTTTGCCGGGGCCCTGGCCTGCTTTTATGCCCATGTGCCGGTGGGCCATGTGGAGGCGGGCCTGCGCACCTATGACATAGACCGGCCCTGGCCGGAGGAATTCGACCGCCGGGCCGTGACGCTCATGAGCCGCTGGCACTTCGCTCCCACGGAAGAGGCCCGGCAGAACCTGTTGGCAGAGGGCGTACCGGAGGAGAGCGTCTTTGTCACCGGCAACACCGTGCTGGACGCCCTGCGGACCACCGTGCGGGAAGATTATGTCAACCCAGTACTGGAGTGGGCGGCTGACAGCCGTCTGATCCTCATTACCGCCCACCGGCGGGAGAATCTGGGCGCGCCCATGGAGCGCATGTTCCGGGCCATTCGCCGAGTGATGGATGAGCATCCGGACGTGAAGGCGGTCTATCCGGTGCATCTGAATCCGGCGGTGCACAGGACGGCGCATGCCGCCCTGTGCGGCCATTCCCGCATTCTGCTGACAGAGCCCATGGGGCTGACAGACTTCCACAACCTGATGGCCCGGAGCTATCTCATCCTGACTGACTCCGGCGGCATCCAGGAGGAGGCCCCCAGTCTGGGCAAGCCGGTGCTGGTCATGCGGGACACCACCGAGCGGCCGGAGGGCGTGGCCGCGGGGACGCTGAAGCTGGTGAGCACGGAGGAGGAGACCATCTACCGGGAGTTCAGCCGCCTGCTGGATGACCCCGCCGCCTATGCCGCCATGGCCGGGGCCGTCAACCCTTACGGCGACGGCCACGCCAGCCGGCACATCGCAGACATCCTGCTGGAACGGCTGTAGAGAGAACGACGCGCGCCGCCTCGGTATGGAGGCGGCGTTTTTTGCGAAAATTGAAAATATTCATTATTTTTCCGCATATAGCTATTGATATTCATTCGCTGCCGCGGTATGATACGCTTACTGTGACCATAGGAGGAATACAGAATGTCTGATATCAAGAAAGTCGTACTGGCCTATTCCGGGGGGCTGGACACGTCGGTGATCATCCCCTGGCTGAAGGAGAACTACGACAACTGTGAGGTCATCGCCGTGGCCGGGAACGTGGGTCAGGCGGACGAGTTGGAGGGGCTGGAGGAAAAGGCCCTCAAGACCGGAGCGTCCAAGCTGTATGTGCTGGACCTGACGGAGGAGTATGTGAACGAGTACATCATCCCCACCATGAAGGCGGGGGCGGCCTATGAGGAATACCTGCTGGGCACCAGCACGGCCCGACCCTGCATCGCCAAGGGCCTGGTGGAGGTGGCGAAGAAGGAGCAGGCGGACGCCATCGTCCACGGCTGCACCGGCAAGGGCAACGACCAGGTGCGGTTCGAGCTGGCCATCAGACACTTTGCGCCCAATATGAAGATCATCGCTCCCTGGCGGGAGTGGTCGCTGAAGAGCCGGGAAGAGGAGATCGAGTATGCCGAGGCCCACGATGTGCCTCTGCGCATCAGCCGGGAGACCAACTACTCCAAGGATAAGAACCTCTGGCACCTGAGCCATGAAGGGCTGGACCTGGAGGACACGGGGAATGAGCCCCAGTATGAAAAGCCGGGCTTCCTGGAGATGGGCGTCTCTCCCATCCTGGCCCCGGACGAGCCGACGTATGTCTCCCTGGATTTTGAGCAGGGAGTCCCTGTGGCCCTGGACGGAGAGAAGATGAGCGCCAAGGATATCATCCTCAAGCTCAACGAGATCGGCGGCGCCAATGGCATCGGCCTGCTGGACATTGTGGAGAACCGCCTGGTGGGCATGAAATGCCGGGGGGTCTACGAGACCCCGGGGGGCGCCATCCTCTACAAGGCGCACAGCGTTTTGGAGAGCGTGTGCCTGGACAAGATGACGGCCCATGAAAAGCAGCGGCTGGCCATCACCTTTGCGGAGCTGGTGTACAACGGCCAGTGGTTCACCCCCCTGCGGGAGGCGCTCTCCGCCTTCGTGGACAAGACCCAGGAGCGTGTGACGGGCCGGGTGAAGCTGAAGCTGTACAAGGGCAATATGATCAACGCCGGCGTCTGGAGTCCCTACAGCCTCTATTCCGAGAAGATCGCCACCTTCGGCGAGTCCGACTATGACCAGACCGACGCCACGGGGTTCATCAACCTCTACGGCCTGCCCATCAAGGTCCAGGCCATGGTGGACGGGGCGGACCATGAATAATCTCTGGGGCGGGTCCATCGCGGAGGCGGCGCGGGCGCTGAATTCCTCCATCGGGGTGGACAGCCGCATGTGGCGGGAGGACATCACCGGGTCCATGGCCCACGCGGCCATGCTGGCGGAGCAGGGCATCATCTCAAAAGAGGACGGCGCGGCCATCCGGGAAGGGCTGGCGGGCATCCTGGCGGATCTGGAGAGCGGGGAGCTGACCATCGACATGTCCGCCGAGGACATCCACACCTTTGTGGAGATGGAGCTGACCGCCCGAGTGGGCGACGCGGGAAAGCGCCTGCACACCGCCCGCAGCCGGAACGACCAGGTGGCCACGGACCTGCGTCTTTACACCCGGGGACAGATCGACGCGCTCTTTGGCCTGATCCGGGAGGCGGTGAAGGCCATCCATGACAAGGCGGCAGAATACAGGGACGCGGTCATGCCGGGCTATACCCATCTCCAGCGGGCCCAGCCGGTGACCTTCGGCCACTATCTGTGCGCCTGGGCCATGATGCTGGCCCGGGACGCCGGGCGGCTCACGGACGCCCGAAAGCGGCTCAACCAGAGCCCGCTGGGGGCCTGCGCCCTGGCGGGGACCACGTTCCCCATCGACCGGGAGATGACCGCCGCGGCCCTGGGGTTCGACGGGCCGGTGCTCAACAGCCTGGACGCGGTGTCCGACCGGGATTTCTGCGTGGAGGTGCTCAGCGCCCTGAGCCTTCTGATGGCCCACCTGAGCCGCATGGCGGAGGAGCTGGTGCTCTGGAGCAGCCTGGAATTTGGGTTCGTGACCCTGCCGGAGGGGTTCGTCACAGGGTCTTCCATCATGCCCCAGAAAAAGAATCCGGACATGGCGGAACTTATCCGGGGCAAGACCGGCCGGGTCTATGGAGACCTGGTGGGCATGCTCACGGTGCTGAAGGGCCTGCCCCTGGCCTACAACAAGGACATGCAGGAGGACAAGCAGGCGCTCTTTGACGCTCTGGACACGGCCAAGCTGTGCCTTTCGGTGCTGGCCCCCATGGTGGAGGGGATGCAGCCCCATCCCGAGGCCATGCGCAAGGCGGCGGGGGCCGGGTTCATCAATGCCACGGACTGCGCCGACTGGCTGGTGGAGCACGCCGTGCCCTTCCGGGAGGCCTACGCCATCGCGGCGGGCCTGGTGCACCAGGGAAAGCCTCTGGAGGAGCTGACGCTGGAGGAATATAAAGCCGCCTGTCCGGTGTTCGACGAGAGCGTTTACGCCGCCGTGGACCTGGACGCATGCGTCAAACGCCGGCATTTGCCCCTGGACGAGGAACTGGCGTATCTGAAGCGGTTTTTGAAAGAGAATTGAGAAAAGCGCGGCCCATCGCCGCGCTTTTTCCTTATAAGGCCACCTTGTGCAAAGGGGGCTGGCAGCGCGAAGCGCTGACTGGGGGATTGTTCTCCAGAGTACGACAACCCCTCCGGCCGCCTTTGGCGGCCACCTCCCCTTGCACAGGGGAGGCTTTCCATAATGAGCGCCTGCGGTGAAGCCGGAGGTTTTGACGATTGTCGAATCGCAAGGAGAGCCGCCGAGATAAAATGCGCTCAGCTAAGGGCCTCATAAAACCCGTAATCGACGTGGCCGCGGATATGCTCCAGGCCTCCGGGGACGAGCTCCTGCACCATCAGACAGTCAATGTGGGGCAGATGCACATTTTCGCCCGCGAAGATACCGTGATCGGCCGCCGTTTTGAACCCCCGGGGCCGGTAATTCCGGGGATCGCCCTCTACTAGAACGGCCTTATATCCAAGCGCCCGCGCCTTCTCCAGGCCGTATTCGATGAGCTCTTTGGAGATATGCCGCCGCTGCAGCTCGGTCTTTACGGCCACGGGGGACAGGAGCAGCAACTCGTCCGAATACCTGCCCTCCAGATGGAATCTGGAGAACATGGCGTAGCCGATGACCTCATCGGCTTCCGTTGTCATGATGAGCTCCAGCTCCGGGACGTAGTATTCTTTCGAACGGATCTCTTCTGTCAGCCGTCGGACCAGCTTGCCCTCCTGGGCGTTTTCGTGCTCGGTGAAGACCCTCTCGATCAAGTCCAAAGCCGCTGCCTTATACTGTGCGGAGCAGGGTTTGATGATCCGTTCCATATCTGCTCTCCTTGTATTATAGAGTAGTAGTTATTAGTGACCCTCTCCAAGGTCATGTGCTACACTGGAAGGGATGCT
>CANRNU010000047.1 GCA_947632005.1 uncultured Oscillospiraceae bacterium
CCCTGCGGGTGGAGTTTTTCGGGGACGAGATCGACCGCATCAGCGAGATCAACGCCGTCTCCGGGGCCGTGGTGCGCCGGCTCACCAACATCCCCATCTGGCCCGCCAACCACTATGTCACCACCAAGGAGAAGATGGAGGCCGCCATCGTCCAGATACGGAAGGAGCTGGCCCAGCGGCTGGCCTGGTTCGAGGAAAACGGAAAGCTTTTGGAGGCCCAGCGGCTGAAGCAGCGGACAGAGTACGACATCGAGATGATGCAGGAGCTGGGCTACTGCTCCGGTATCGAGAACTACTCCCGGATCATCTCCGGCCGGGCCCCGGGCAGCGCCCCCATGACCCTGCTGGACTACTTCCCCAAGGATTTCATCCTCTTCGTGGACGAGAGCCATGTGACCCTGCCCCAGGTGCGGGCCATGTACCGGGGGGACAGGAGCCGGAAGGAGACCCTGGTGGAGTACGGCTTCCGGCTCCCCTGCGCCTTTGACAACCGGCCGCTCATGTTCGACGAGTTCAACGCCCGCATCCACCAGGCCATCTACGTCTCCGCCACCCCGGGGGAGTATGAGCGCAGCCGGGCCGGCCAGATCGCCGAGCAGGTCATCCGGCCCACGGGCCTGCTGGACCCGGCCATCGAAGTCCGGCCCGTGGAGGGGCAGATAGACGACCTCATCGGAGAGATCAACGCCCGGGTGGAGAAAAACCAGCGGACCCTGGTCACCACCCTGACGGTGAAGATGGCGGAGGACCTGACGGCTTACCTCACCGACGCGGGCATCCGCAGCCGGTACCTGCACCACAACATCAGCGCCATCGAGCGGATGGAGATCATCCGGGACATGCGCCTGGGCCGCTTCGACGTGCTGGTGGGCATCAACCTGCTCCGGGAGGGCCTGGACCTGCCGGAGGTGTCTCTGGTGGCCATCCTGGACGCGGACAAGGAGGGCTTCCTCCGCTCGGAGACCAGTCTCATCCAGACCACGGGCCGGGCAGCCCGGAACGCGGAGGGCACCGTCATCATGTACGCGGACACGGTGACCCCCTCCATGGCCGCGGCCATCCACGAGACGGAGCGCCGCCGGACCAAACAGCGGGCCTACAACGAGGCCCACGGCATCGTGCCCAAGACCATCATCAAGAGCGTGAAGGACATGATGGAGGTCTACGGCGACGAGGAAAAGCCCGAGGCCCTCAACGAGTCCGGAGTGAAGATGACCGCCCGGGAGCGGCAGGCGGAGATCGAGAAGCTGGAAAAGCAGATGCGCAAGGCCGCCCAGATGCTGGAATTCGAGTACGCCGCCGTCCTCCGGGACCGGCTGGTCCAGCTGCGAGGCGAAAAATAAAGACACCGCCAGGAAGCCTCCCCTTACACAGGGGAGGCATTTTCTGTGCGTGGCAGGAGCTATGTCACATTTTTTGCGCTCCTGGGTTTATGATAGGTGACAACGGCAAGGAGGTGAGCGCCTTTGACAGAGAAAAATGCCCTGGCCCTGCTCCGGGAGGACAGGCCCGGGGGCCTGGAGTGGTTCATCGACCGGTACACCGCCTATGTGTCCGCCATTGCCTGGAACATCCTGGGCCGGGCCATGACCGCCCAGGATGTGGAGGAGGTCACATCGGACGTGTTCGCCGCCCTGTGGCAGAACCGGGCCAAGGCCCGGCCCGGTCAGGTGAAGGGCTATCTGGGCCAGATCGCCCGGACCCGGGCCATCAACCGGCTCCGGCAGGCGGAGATCGACCTGGAACTGGAGGAGGACGTGCTGGTCCTGCCGGGGGCGGACCCGGAGATGCTGGCGGAGAGCCGGGAACGGGACGAAGCCGTCCGGGCAGCGGTCCAGGCCATGGGCGAGCCGGACCGGGAGATATTCGTCCGGCACTACTATTACTGCGAGAGCACCCAACAGATCGCGGCGTATGTGAACATGTCCCCGGCGGCAGTGCGCCAGCGGCTCAAACGGGGCCGGGACAGACTTCGGGATATCCTGACGGAAGGAGGAGCGAGAGATGATCGTGCGTGTCAGTGAGCTGATGAACCATTACCGGGACGAGGAATACGACCTGCCGGACCGGGGCTGTGTGGACCCGGAACGGATCAAATCCCTGACAGCGGCCAAACTCGGCGCCCTGGGCGGGACGGCGCCCGCCCCCGCACGGAAAAAGCCCCGGCGGACCCTCCGCATCGTGCTTTTGGCGGCGGCCTTCGCCGCGCTGCTGTCCGTCACCGCCTACGCGGTGTACCAGCGGACCATGGCCGACCGGGTGCTGGAGGGGGCGTATACCAGCGAGGACGTTCAGGGCAACCCCATTTTGCACTACAGCGCCGTGGGCACCAACGCCACGGAGGCGGAGGCCCCGGCGGACCCCACCCGGGAGCCCGCGGCCCAGGGGGCGGAGCAGTATGCGCTCTACATCGCCGCCGATGGCACCGCCTACAGCTCCATGGGCAAGAACCGGGAATATGAAGCGCTGAAGGAGTGGACCGTCTTCAAGCGGGAGAGCGACTATGCCCTGGACGCCCGGGACATGCTGAGCTATGCGGACCCCCACCGGCTCATCTACGGGGTTGCCTACGGGGTCCTGGCGGAGAAGCTGGACGATATCGCGGAAAAATACGGGCTGCGGCTCATGCAGAGCATGGCCCTGCTGGACACGGAGCGGGAATTTTTCGACACCCTGGCCCTGGACAGCTTCTATCCGGTGGCGGAGGACGAGGACGGCCGGCATACCTTCGTCGTCTTTGACGACGGCAGCTTCGAGGCCAGCGGCCTGGCCATGGACCGTCCCGATGGCGAGCCCCTGGGCTTCAACGTCTGCCGGGCGGTCCGGGGGACCCTCACGGACTTTCTCATCCTGGGCGGGGACCCGGCCCTGGCGGACTTCGAGACGTATACCACCGCCTCCGGCACGGAGGTGGACATCGCTCTGGAAGACACCGGCTCGTTCCTCTTCGCGGATATGGAAAACTGTCATGTGACCTTCTGGTTCTATGACGGCAGGAGAGAGGGCCTGACCCTGGCCGACCTGGAGGCCGCGACGGACAGCGTGGACTTTGCCGCCCTGGACGAGATCAACGTGCCCGCCGTGGCGGAGAACGTGGCTGCGGGCATGGAGCAGAACATGCAGGAAAACCCGGGCTCTTACCGGGACGTGTCCGGTCGGGCCCAGCAGGTCTACGACGAGCTGGGGGACTACAGCCTGGAGGGCCTTCTGCCGGAGGGCTGGAAGTTCGACGGGTCCTCTGTCAACACGGTGGAGGACGTGGCGGAGACCATAGATGGCCTGGCGGGCCAAAAGGAGCCGGGGCCGGCGGACTATTATGACAGTCTCTATCTCAGCTATGCCCCGGAGGACGGGGAGGATCGCACCGTCTGGACCGGGGTGAACCTGGCCTACGAGCGGTATTGGGCCGACCGGGACCGGGCCATCATCCGCAACGCCCAGGCCTTCCAAAACCGGCGGACCACCTCCATCTCCGGCCCGGGCTACGGCTGGGACCCGGAACTGATCTTCTGCACCGTGGGCGGCTTTGAGGGGTATTACCACCTGTCCAACGACTACGGCGCCCACTTGGGCTCCCGGGGGACCTATCTCACCTGGTACGACACAGACAAGCAGCTTTTGTTCACCATTTCCACCCCCTTGGAGGTGTTCACGGTCCGGGACACCCTGGACCTGGCGGAGGCCTTCGCCGCCTCCATCCGGGATGTTCAGGGCCCCACGCCCACGGGGACCGTCTCAGAGGAAACGGAGACCATCCCGCACCCGGCCTCGGGGCTGGCGTCGGCGGACGTGCCGGAACTGGGCCGCTTCGGCCTGGAGATGCCCGCGGGCTTCGCCCCGGCGGAGTTTTGCGGGGAAGAGGACCCGGGCAGCTGGCTCCGGGCCACCCAGGTCTATACCAGCGGCAGCGACCCTCTGGCGGGCTATACGCGCATCTTCCTCACCTGGGAGCGGCGGCTCTACGAGGACGGCAGCATGGAGGAGGTGTTCGAGGGCGAGCGCAGCTTCGGCCACCAGGCCCAGGAGGACCCGGACTACGCCTTCCAGCAGATCACCTGCACCGACTGCACGGTGAACGGCTTTTCCGGCTTCGTGACGGAGAGCGTCTATACCACCGGGCCCCAGGTCCAGTGGCTGGACACGGAGCACGACCTGTGGTTCACCCTTCGGATGGACGAGACCCTGGGGGACCGGACAAAGCTGCTGGACGCCGATGCCCTCGTGGCATTGGCGAACACGGTGACGGAACAGTGAGATCATGAGAACGGGCGCGGGACATGTCCCGCGCCCTTACGTTATCGCGCCGCAGGCGCACTTTATTGAACGCCTCCCCTGTGCAAGGGGAGGTGGCCCGGCACTAGCCGGGTCGGAGGGGTTGTTACCGGTGCCGAGGTCACTTCCAGACCGGTAACAATCCCTCAGTCAGCGTCTTTGGCGCTGACAGCTCCCTTTGCACAAGGGAGCCTTATCGTGTGCGGCTTCGCCGCGATGATTTACGCCCCCTTTACACGAAGGGGGCTTTCATGTAAAATACTCCCAGGAAGGGCGGGATGAACATGGAAAACGCCGTCGTCACACTGAAGGAGGGCGAAGGCCGGGCGCTGAAGGCCGGCGGGCCCTGGGCATATGACAACGAGGCCGCCTCCGTCGAGGGGGTCTTTGAGGACGGGGACATGGTCACCGTCCGGGATTTTCGGGGGAGGTTCCTCTGCCAGGGGTTCATCAACCGGAAGAGCAAGCTGCTGGTCCGGGTCATGAGCCGGGAGGAGAGCGCCGTCATCGACCGGGAATTTCTCCGGATGCGGGTGCAAAACGCCTGGGAATACCGCAAGCGCACAGTGGACACGTCGAGCTGCCGGATCATCTTTGGGGAGGCGGATTTCCTGCCCGGGCTGGTAGTGGACAAGTTCGCGGACGTGCTGGTGGTCCAGTCCCTGGCCCTGGGCATCGACCGGCTGAAGGACACCATCCTGGCGCTGCTGCTGGAAACGCTGGCGGCGGACGGCATCTCCATCCGGGGCGTATATGAGCGCAGCGACGCCCTGGTCCGGGAGCGGGAGGGCCTGCCGCGGGTGAAGGGCTTTTGGGGCGCGCCCTTCGACACCAAGGTGGAGATCGTGGAAAACGGCGTCCGGTACCGGGTGGACGTGGCCGAGGGACAGAAGACCGGGTTTTTCCTGGACCAGAAATACAACCGCCGCGCCATCCGGCCCCTATGCCGGGACGCCAAGGTGCTGGACTGCTTCACCCACACGGGCTCCTTCGCCCTGAACGCGGCCCAGGCGGGGGCCAAAAGCGTGCTGGCCGTGGACGCCTCGGAGCTGGCCGTGGCCCAGGCCCGGGAGAACGCGGCGCTGAACGGGCTGACCGATCGAGTGACATTCCAATGCGCGGACGTATTCGAGTTTCTGCCGGAGCTCATCCGGAAAAAGGAGAAGTTCGACGTGGTCATCCTGGACCCGCCGGCCTTCGCCAAGAGCCGGGGCGCGGTGAAAAACGCGGTGAAGGGCTATAAGGAGATCAACCTGCGGGCCCTGCAGCTGGTGCGGGACGGGGGATATCTGGCCACCTGCTCCTGCTCCCACTTCGTGGACGCGGCCCTGCTGGGCCAGACGGTGCGCCAGGCCGCCAACAATGTGCGCAAACGGCTGCGGCAGGTGGAATTTCGCACCCAGGCCCCGGACCACCCCATCTTATGGGGCGCGGAGGACTCCGATTACCTCAAATTCTTCATCTTCCAGGTGTGCCAAGAGCACTGAGAGGAGCGAAAACACCATGTATGAACTGAACATGCTCACAGAACTGTGCGGCTACATCCAGAGCCCGGCCAAAATGGGCCTGGTGCGGCTGAACGAGACAGACGTTTGCCTCATCGACAGCGGCAACGACAAGGACGCGGGCCGGAAGGTCCGGCAGCTTCTGGACGGGAAGGGCTGGCGTCTCACGGCCATCTACAACACCCACTCCCACGCCGACCACATCGGCGGCAACCGGTATCTGCAAAACCAGACCGGCTGCAGGATATACGCCCCGGGCATCGAGTGCGCCTTCACCCGGTACCCGGTGCTGGAGCCCGCGGGCCTCTGGGGCGGCTGGCCCGGAAAGGACCTGCGGCATAAGTTCCTCATGGCCCAGGACAGCGACGCCCAGTATCTCACTCCGGAAGTCCTGCCCCAGGGCATGGAGCTCATTCCCCTGCCGGGCCACAGCTTCGACATGACGGGCTTCCGCACGGCAGATGGGGTGGTGTATCTGGCCGACTGCCTGTCCGGCCGGGAGACCCTGGACAAATACCGGGTCGGATACATATGGGACGTGGGGGCCTATCTGGACACATTGGAGAAGGTGAAGGCCATGTCCGCGGCCGTGTTCGTCCCGGCCCACGCCCCCGTCACGGAGGACATCGCCCCCCTGGCCCAGTACAACATCGACGCGGTGCATGCCGTGGCGGAGGATATCCTGGACATCTGCCGGACGCCGGCGACGGCGGAGACGGTGCTGCAAAAGCTCTTTGCCCGCTATGGCCTGGTCATGACCTTCGAGCAGCACGCCCTGGTGGGCAGCACGGTCCGGTCCTATCTGGCATGGCTGAAAGATACGGGGCGCCTGACCGCCCGGTTTGAGGACGGGCTACTGCTGTGGGAGCGGGCATGACCGAAGGGACAAAGCCCGCGAAGCGGCACAAACGGAAGATCCCCCTGCCGGGGCAGCGCATCATCCGCACGGTCATCTCCGTGTGGCTGTGCTTCGGCGTCTACCTGCTCCGGGGCAAACAGGGCCTGCCCATCTTCTCCGCCATCGCGGTGCTGGCCGGCATCCAGCCCTATGTGAAGAGCATGGTCCAGCTGGCAAAGGAGCGGGTCCAGAGCACCCTGATCGGCGCGGCCTGGGGCCTGGTCCTCATCACGCTGGAGCTGGCCGTGACAGAGAGCGGCGTACCGGACGACGCCGTCCACTATCTGCTGGTGGGTCTTTTCACCGGCGTGACCATCTATTCCACCGTGCTTTTGAAGGTGACCGGGATGGCGAGTCTGTCGGCGGTGGTCTTTCTGAGCATCGGCATCAACCATATCCAGGGCATCAACGCCTATGCCTACGCCTTCAACCGGCTGCTGGACACGGTCATCGGCCTGCTCATCGCGGAGGTCGTCAACCGGGTCCAGCTGCCCCGGCGGCGGAACACCGACACGCTGTTCGTATCCGGCCTGGGCCACACCATCCTCCGGGAGGACAGCACCCTCTCCCCCTACTCCCGGGTGGAGCTGAACCGGCTCATCGAGGACGGCGCCAGATTCACGCTCTCCACCCAGGAGTCCCAGGCCACCGTCCGGGAGCTCATGCAGGGGGTCACCCTGCCCTATCCCATCATCACCCTGGACGGCGCGGCCATTTACGACATGGGCAAAAAGGCGTATCTGCGCACGGTGCCCATGCCGCCGGAGAATGCCCGGCAGCTCATGGCCTGGGCCAGGGAGAACGATCTTCCCTTTTTCTACTGCATCATCCAGGATGACCTGCTGGTGGTGCGGTACGCGGAGCTGGCCAACGAGGCCATGCGGATATCCTTTGAAAAGCGCCGGCCCTCCTTTTACCGCAACTATCTGAAAAGCGCGACCGACGTATACGACAACGTGATCTACGTCTCCATCATGGACAGGGCCGAGCGCATCCGCGGGGCCCGGGAGGCGCTGCTGGCCCAGCCCTGGGCGGGGCAGTACCGGGTGGATATCCGTCCCTGCAGCTTCAGCGGCGGCTATGCGTTCCTGCGCATTTACGACGCCTCCGTCTCCCGCCAGGCCATGCTCCGGGAGCTGGAAAAGATCATGGGTACGAAAAAGACCGTGACCTTTGGCTGTACACCGGATGAATACGACGTGTTCATCCAGGACGCGGACCGGAACACCCTGGTCAAGGAGCTGCGGAAGCGGTTCGAGCCGGTGGACTTTCGCTGCTGGCGGACCATCCTGCGGCGGTGAGGCGATAATTTGAAAACGAAACGGACGCGGAATCTTCCGCGTCCGTTTTTATTGGCATTGATCCGTCCGGTCAGGCCCAGAGGTCCTCCGGGTACTTTCCTGCGGCCTTCATCTCTGCCAGGGCCGCCTGCAGGGCGGGCAGGTCGTCCCGGTAGGTGACCCCATGCCACACCTCATCCGTGGGCAGCACCTTCACCCGGTCTGTGCCGGCGGCAAGACAGGCGTTCACCACGCTGGGCAGGAAGAACTCCGCCTTGGCGGGGTTTTTGGGCATGGCATCCCGGAGGAATTTTTCCAGTTCCTCCCCGATGGCACCCAAAAATCCCTGGTGGAAGCCCCAGGTGTTCAGACTCACCGGCATATCCGGGGCCAGCGGGACCCAGGTCTGGCCCCCGTCCTCGCTGTAGGAGGGCGCATCCGCCGGGCCCTGGATGCTGGTCAGCTCCGTCACCGTGGCCAGAAAGCCATCCGCGTCCGTGGTGCAGGCTCCCCGGGCCACTGTGCCGTTTTCCGTCAGGGTGTTCTTCAGGTCATAGGCCACCAGGGCGTGGGTGTGCTCATCCGCATTCTCAGACAAAAACCCCGCCAGCGCCCGGAAGGCCCCCCGGCCGTAAAAATCGTCGGCATTGATGACCGCAAAGGGCCGGTCGATCAGCGCCCGGGCAGCGTACACCGCGTGGGCCGTGCCCCAGGGCTTGGCCCGCTCCGCCGGTACGGCAAAGCCCGCCGGCAGGTCATGCAGGTCCTGAAAGGCATAGTGCAGATCGCACCTTTTCCCGATACGGTCTCCCACCATCGCCCGGAAATCCGCCTCGATCTCCTTTTTGATGACGCATACGATCTTCTCAAAGCCTGCCTGCATCGCGTCATAGGCAGAGTAGTCCAGGATCACCTGGCCCGCCCCATCCACAGGGGTCATCTGCTTCAGACCGCCGAACCGGCTCCCCATCCCGGCGGCCATGATCACCAACATCGGTCCCATATCCCGCGCCTCCTGACAAGATCTGATGGTCACATTCTACCATGCTTTCCATCATTTGACAACGTCCCCGCACAAGAAATCCGCCTGCGGGGATATACTGAGAGGGGCGGCAGAAAAATATTAGCACTCTTCATCTTTGAGTGCTAATATTTACAATTTGTTCACATGATACACATAAATTTATTCACAAATTATGTGTATGATACAGACAAATCAAAAAGATACGGAGGTTGAACACCATGTTTGACATGATCCCTTTTGCCAGTAACCATTCCTATGCGCCCAGCAAGATCTGGGACCCGTTCCAGGAGTTTTTCGGCACGGTGGCCCACGCCGCCGCCACGGACATCCGGGAGACTGACCAGGAGTTCATCATCGAGACGGAGCTGCCCGGCTATGACAAGAACGAGCTTTCCGTCAACATGAAGGAGGGCGTGCTCACCGTCCGGGCCGAGCATGAGGCCAAGGACAGCGAGAAGTCCGACAGCGGCTATATCCGCCGGGAGCGCACCTGCTCCACCGTGGAGCGCCGGTTCGAGGTCTCCGGCGTGGACGCCGCCGCCATCCGGGCCGAGTACGTCAACGGCGTGCTGAAGCTGACCCTGCCCAAGCTGCCGGAGATCGTCCCCCAGCAGCACCAGATCCAGATCCAGTAAATCCGGTAAAATCGCACAGAAAACCAGCAGCCCCGGCTCGTCAGAGCCGGGGTTTTGCTGAATCTGCGGCCAGCTCCTTGCATAATGGAGGCAAACGTGTTAAGATACACGCCGCGTGGACAAATGACCGCAAAAGGAGGACATGCACATGGCAGAACGGAAGCGTGGGCAGTACTATCTGGTAGCAGGCGACGCGCTGCCGGAGGTGTTCATCCGGGTGACCCAGGCCCAGGAGCTTCTGGACACGGGCCGGGCCCAGACCGTGGCGGAGGCCGCCGAGCAGGTGGGCATCTCCCGGTCCGCCTATTACAAATACAAAAATGCCGTCATGCCCTTCCAGAACGTGGCCGGCGGACACATCGTCACCTTCCAGATCATGCTCCGGCACAAGATGGGCGTGCTGAGCGAGGTGCTGGGGGTCTTTGCGGGGATCGGCGCCAACATCCTGACCATCAACCAGGGCATCCCCACCAACGGGGCGGCCCCGGTGACCATCACGGCGGACATGACCACCCTGGACACCTCCGCCGAGGTGCTGCTGGAACGGGTCGGCACGGTGGACGGCGTCATCAAGGCTGCGGTGGCGGCCGGATAAAAAGAGGAAGATACAGATGATAAAATACGCGATACTGGGGTTTGGGACCGTAGGGCGCGGCGTGGCGGAGGTCATGGCCGGCCAGAAGGAGAAGCTGGCGGCGGCCGCAGGCGAAGCGCTGGAGCTGGGCTATATCCTGGTCCGGCGGGACATGCCCGACAGCCCCTGGAAGGACAGGATGGTCCGGGACTTCTCCGTGATCGAGCGCGACCCGGACGTGGCCGTGGTGGCGGAGGTCATCGGCGGCGTGGGCGCGGCCTATGACTACTCCCGCCGGGCCATTCTGGCGGGCAAGAGCGTGGTCTCCAGCAACAAGGAGCTGGTGGCGACCCACGGTCTGGAGCTGGCGGCTCTGGCGAAGGAGCACGGGGTCAGCTACCTCTTCGAGGGCAGTGTGGGCGGGGGCATCCCCCTGCTGCGGCCCCTGTGCCGGTGCCTGGCGGCCAACCGCATCGACGAGGTGTACGGCATTTTGAACGGCACCACCAACTATATCCTCACGGCCATGGATGAGAAGGGCCAGGATTTTGCCCAGGCCCTCCGGAAGGCCCAGGAGCTGGGCTATGCGGAGGCGGACCCCACCGCGGACGTGGAGGGCATCGACGCCTGCCGCAAGACCGCTATCCTGGCGGATCTGTCCTTCGGCCACAACCTGGACCCGGCGGACATCCCCACCACGGGCATCACGACCGTGGCGGCGGTGGACCTGGAGCTGGCCCGGACGCTGGGCTATACGGTGAAGCTGCTGGGCCGGGCCAAGAGGACGGAAAACGGGTGCCTGGCCTTTGTCCAGCCCCATCTGGTGCCCCTGAGCCACAACCTGGCCTCGGTGAACGGGGTGATGAACGCCTGTGCCATCCGGGGCAGCGCCGTGGGCGAGGTGGTCCTGTGCGGCCCGGGCGCGGGCAGTCATCCCACGGCCAGCGCCGTGTCGGCGGACATCGCGGACGCGGTCCGGCACCGGGCCGACCCGGTTGTCCCGGACATGGGCGCGCCCGGCGGGACCGTAGCGGCGGAGAGCGCGCTGGTCTCCCCCTGGTATGTCCGGGCGGACGCCGCGCCGGAGGCGGTGGAGGCGCTGTTTTCCGGTGTGAAGCCGGTGTACAGCACCACCGGCGAGTGCGGCTTCATCACCGGGCCCATGGACAGGCTGGCGGCGGAAAAGCTCCTGGCGGGGCTGGACGGCCGGGCCCTGTGGCGGGTACTGGCATAGAATGGAGGGGCAAGAGCCCGAGCATCGTATAACAAGGAGACCTGAACCATATGCTGATCGTACAAAAATTCGGCGGTTCCTCCGTGGCCAACGCGGACCGCATCCGCAATGTGGCGGGCATCATCGCGGAGAATTACCTATACGGCCATGAGGTGGTGGTGGTCCTGTCCGCCCAGGGCGACACCACCGACGAGCTGCTGGAAAAGGCGGCGGAGCTGAATCCGTCCCCCTCCAAACGGGAGCTCGACATGCTCCTGACCACCGGAGAGCAGCAGTCCATCGCGCTGATGGCCATGTGTCTGGAGGCCATGGGCCTGCCGGTGGTGTCCCTGACAGGGTGGCAGGTGGGCATCCGCACCAACTCCGAATACAATTCCGCCCGCATCCGCCGGGTGAACACAGAGCGGCTGCGCCGGGAGCTGGACAAAAAGCGCATCGTGCTGGTGGCGGGCTTTCAGGGCGTGAATAACTTCGAGGACTACACCACCCTGGGCCGGGGCGGCAGCGATACCACCGCCGTGGCCCTGGCCGCGGCGCTCCACGCCGACCGCTGCCAGATCTATACGGACGTGGAGGGCGTATATACGGCGGACCCCCGGAAGGTGCCGGGGGCCCGGAAATTGGACGAGATCACCTACGACGAGATGCTGGAGCTTGCCAGCATGGGCGCGCAGGTGCTGATGAACCGCTCCGTACAGCTGGCCAAGCGATACGGGGTGGAGCTGGAGGTGCTCTCCTCCCTGGTGAGGGCGCCCGGTACTAAGGTGAAGGAGGTTTCCCACAACATGGAAGAGATGAAGATCACCGGCATCGCCAAGGACACCAGCGCGGCCCGGGTGACGGTCATGCAGGTGGCCGACCGGCCCGGCTCCGCCTTCCGGGTGCTGAACGCGGTGGCCCGGGCGGGCATCAATGTGGATATGATCATCCAGGCCAACGGTCGGGACGAGACCAACGACATGAGCTTCGTGGTGGCCGAGCAGGACGTGGAGGCAGCCTGTGCGGCGCTGAAGCAGCGGCAGGCGGCTATCGGCTTTCAGGATATCTCCGTGGACAAGGACATCGCCAAGATCAGCGTGGTGGGCGCGGGCATGATGAGCTCGGTGGGCATCGCCTCGTTGGTGTTCGAGGCCCTCAACGACGAGCATATCAACATCCAGATGATCAACACCAGTGAGATCAAGATCTCCTGCGTCATCGACGCCGCCAGCGCTGACCGGGCCGTGGCGGCCATCCACCGGAAGTTCTTCGAGAATTGACCGGACCCGCTCCCGCCGCATAGGATGGGCGGGGGTGGGAACGATGGAGGAGAGATCCGCCGGGACGGAGCCCGCCGCCGGTGAGACGGCGGAGGCCTGCCGCCGGTCCATGGGGCGGCTGCGGTTCCAGACGGGCCTTGCCGTGCTGTTCACGGCCATGGGCGCCATGGTGGTGCTGGTACTGCTGGACGTGCTCCTCTCCGCCCGGACAGAGGCGGAGCGGACGCTGGTCGGCAACGCCTTCGAGGCGTTCAAGCTCATCGCCGTCACGGTGCTGGGCTATATCTTCGGCTCCAACCAGACAAAGCCCGGAACGGGTGAATAGAAACAAGCCATGCGGGGCGCCCCTTTGCGGGCGCCCCGTGTTTTTGTCACGCGGGATTGACAAGCTCCACCGCTGTGGGCTAAACTGGACATGAGCGCCGCACCTCCGCAGGAACAGCCCGCAAATGCTTGGGAAGATCATTTGACCAGGAGGAGACCGTCATGAAAGGATCAAAGATCAAACGCATTCTTTTGTCGATCCTCGCCGCTTCCGCTGCCGTGCTCCTCGCCGCAACGATCGTTTATCGCTTGTTCCCCGCGACGCGGACGACCTTAGGATGGGTCATCACTTTCATCATTTGGGCGTATTTAGTGAGCTCCCTGACCTTCTTTTTAGATCACTTGCAGAGGCGTCGTCAGGGACGCCCCTCACGAATGGAGGAGTGGGAGCAGGCGTATAGGAAGAGGCAGGAAGAGTTGGCGCAGAAGCAGCAGGAAGCGCAGGAACGGAAACAACGGGAGGAGCAGGCGCGTAAACAGGAAGAGCAGAAGCGAGCCCTGGAAAACGCTTGGGAAGAGCGCCAAAAGGCAGCACGCGCACAGATCGAGCGGGAGCGAGAAGAAAAGCGGCGGGCCCAGGAGGAGCTGCAGTGGAAGCAGAAAGAAGCGGCTGCTGAAAAGGCCCAGGAGAAGCAGAGCACGACCCGGGAGGAGCCGAAAGAAGAAGTGCAGGACAGGCAAAAGAAACTGGAACGAATGTGTCGGGAGCAGAATGCTCTCATGCGGCCGTTCCTGCCGCCGGAGCTGGCCGGACGCATACCGGCCAAGAGCGACGTTATGATCGAAAGATGCGGTCTTCCGTGGAGCGCACCGGAAGGGGCGGGGCCTTTCCCGAAGGACGTCATTTTTTCTGAGAAGGACGGACCCTATGTCCGGTATGGATATATTGGGGAAAGGCATCTGCAGAAGTTCAGGAAAGAACGATTTGCGGAGGCGTTCCATCCGTTCATCGAGGCGTCCGCACCGGCAAATGTCGGCCACTGCGCCGAGCAGCTGTCCCATTACATACCGGCTAGGCCCGACGTTTTCACGCTTTTCAGGGACAGGCTGGAGATCGGCTGCTTCTCTAAGGATTATTCTGAATCGGCGGACTCCATTCAGGTCTACGGCGGGGAGACCTACTCCTATCATGACGGCGGCGGCGGCAGCAGCGAAGTGTGGACAGTACGGAGAGCCCCGGGTATGACGCCCCCGAAGGAGCTCCGTCACGAAGAGCGGCCTATGAGCAGGATCGCCATGCCGTCGTGCAAGGGCTACTGGCTGAAAAACGACCGCTGTTATTTGCTCGAGCCCTGGGACATGCCCGGTGTGTTTGAGTTCTATAGCTGCGACAGGTATCAGGCGTCTTACGACAGCGAGGAGAAGGTCCAGCAGATCGGCACGCCCTTCGACGAGTCGGCGCAGCGGACAAGCGAGAAAAAGGAGACGATATAAAATGCTGTTCATCTGTTATCCCAAGTGCACCACCTGCCAGAAGGCCCGGAAATGGCTGGACGCCCGGGGCGCCGCCTACCAGGTCCGGGACATCAAGCTGGACAATCCCACGGAGGAGGAGCTGCGGGCCTGGCATGCCAAAAGCGGCCTGCCCCTGAAGCGGTTTTTCAATACCAGCGGCCTGCAATATAAGGCCCTGGGCCTGAAGGACAGGCTTCCGGCCATGACGGAGGAGGAGCAGTACGCCCTTCTGGCCACCGACGGGATGCTGGTCAAGCGGCCCATCCTGGTGACAGACCGCGTGGTGCTGCCCGGCTTCCGGGAGGCGGACTGGGCCAGGGCCCTGGAGTGAGACCCGTCGCGGCTCATGGTATGTACGCCTGTGGTGGCGCTTGTTGCGGCGATGTATTACAACGCCGATGGCTGGTCGGCAGATCGGAAGCTGAGGCGGGATCACGGCGTCACGTAAAGAATATTATGAAAAAGAGCGTTCCAACAGGAGCGCTCTCTTCTTTCCGGGGCTCCCACGCGGCACGCTTGCCTTTTGGGGAAAAGGAGAAAGGCTTCTGACCGATGAGTGGGCCTCGCATACGAGGACCTCGAATCTTCAGAAGAAATCTTCAGGGGCCCCCAAAGGGCACGCCTGCCCTTTGGGGAAAAGGAGAAAGACTCTTGACCGATGAACGGCAGGCTGTAAACAGCCTGCCGTCATCTTCAAGAGTCTTTCGACGTGGTGGAGATAAGCGGGATCGAACCGCTGACCTCTTGAAT
>CANRNU010000048.1 GCA_947632005.1 uncultured Oscillospiraceae bacterium
ACGCCCGCGCTGCGGGCATAGGCCCCCAGGATGATGTTGATCTCGTCGGACCCGGTGACGGACACCAGCGCGTCCATTCCCCGCAGGCCCTCTTCCTCCAGGATGTTGGGCCGGGAGCCGTCGGCGCAGATGACCTCCGCCTTGGGCAGCGCGTCCTTGAATAGGCGGCACTTGTCCGGGTCCTTCTCCACCACCTTCACGCGGATGCCCATGCCCAGCAGCTGCCGGCACAGGTAGATGCCCACCATGCCGCCGCCCACCACCATCACGTTTCGGGCGCCCTTTTTGAAGATGGCCATGGCCTTGAAAAAGGCGTGGATGTGCTTGGGCGCGCCCACGACATTCACGCTGTCCCCCGCCCGGAGGACGAAGTCGCCCCCGGGGATATGGACCTGGTCGCCCCGGCGGACGGCGCAGATCAGGGTCCCCCGGTCAAAACGGCCGTGAAAGTTCTTCAGCGTCAGCCCGCAAAGGGGATTGTCCTCCCCCAGCCGGAACTCCACCAGCTCCGCCTGGCCCTTGGCAAAGGGCTCCACCTTCGCCGCCGAGGGGAACCGCAGCACACGGCTGATCTCCCCCGCCGCGTCATATTCCGGGTTGATGGTCATGGACAGGCCCAGCTCATCCCGCAGCAGCATGACCGCCTCAAAATGGTCCTGCCGGCGGACCCGGGCGATGGTGTGCTTTACACCCAGCTTCCGGCCCATCATGCAGCACAGGATGTTGGACTCGTCCGAGTTGGTGGCGGCGATGAGCAGGTCCGCTGTGGCCACGCCGGCCAGCTTCAAAAGCTCAAGGTCCACCGCGCCGGAGATGGAGATGGCGTCCAGCGTCGTATTCACCAGGGTGATACGGTCCGGGTTCCGGTCGATGACCGTCACGTCATGGCCCTCCCGGGTCAGGTACTGGGTCAGCGTGAAGCCGATCTTGCCCGCGCCCACAACGATGATATTCATAGGCCCTCCCATAAAATGGCCAAAACCGCGCCATTTTGGATTATCCCATACATATTAGCACCGGGGTGGTTTTCCGTCAAGGGCGCTTGTAGCCCGGGAAAAAGTGTGCTATACTGCAAAAAGCCTGTGTCGATACACCCATCGGATCTGTGCAAAGGAGACGCCTCATGAACCACAAGATCATCGCTCTTATTTTATGTATGTGCCTGTCCGCCGCCCTGCTCACCGGCTGCGGCAGTTCCATTCAGGAATATGAAGGAGAGCCGGAGACCGAGGCCGGCGCTTCCGAGACCGACGCCGACGTCCCGGAGACGCCGGAGGAGGCAGAGGAGCCGGAGACCGAGGCAGAGGAAGCTGCCTCCGGCACCGACGCCGATGCCCCGGAGGATGCCGCGCCCGCAGAAGAGGACGGGGACGAGGACGGCGGGGACGCCGCGCCCTCGGAGGAGCCTGCCCCCACGTCTGAACCGGGCCTTGGCTACGCGGCCTATGAGCCGGACACGGTCGCAGCCGTCTGCGAGGGCCGGGATATCACCTGGCGGGAGTATTACTACTGGCTGAACTACTACGCCGGGTATGTCCAGTACATGGCCGCCATGGGCGCGCCCTTCTCCGGATGGGAGGCCAACGACTTCTCCCAGGAGCAGACCAACGGGGACCTGGTGCGCGGGAGCGCCGCGGATACCATCCTCCAGTACCGGGCCCTTGCCGCGCTGGCAGAGCGGCTGAAGCTGACGGTGGAGGAGGATGAGCTGCAGGATTACTTCGACCAGTCCGCCGACAGCTACGGCGATTCCGACGGCACGTGCACAGAGGACGAGGCCGCCGCTTTCGAGGAATATCTGGATGGTCAGTTCATAGACCGGGACCTGTTCGACTATATGAACCAGGTGGGGATGCTGGGGGACAAGGTCTTCACCGCACTGTACGGCGAGGACGGCAAGGACCTCTCCGACCAGGAGACCCTGGCCTATGCCGAGGAACTGGAGCTGCTGGCCTGCAAGCACATCCTGTTTTTGACCAATTCCAGCGACGCCGATTCCGAGGAGTCTCTGTCCCAGGAGGAGATCGAGGAAAAGAAGGCCAAGGCGGACGAGATCTACGAGCAGCTGGCCGAGGTCCAGGATGACCCGGAGGCGCTGGAGGAACTGTTCGACGAGCTGATGAACGAGTACTCCGAGGACCCCGGTCTGACCTACAGTCCGGACGGATACCAGTTCACCTCCGGGGTCATGGACCCGGTGTTCGAGGAGACCACCGCCGGGCTGGAGGAATATGGCCTGTCCGAGCCGGTCCAGTCCAGCTTCGGCTATCACATCATCCTGCGCCTGCCCATCGACCCGGACGGGACGTATACTGACAGCAGCGGCTCCGGTGCGCCCCTGCGGGCCGCCGCGGCCCAGGCCGCCATGAGCGAGCAGCTGATGGATATGGCCGAGGACCTGGACGTGACATGGGAGGACGGCTTTGAGAAGCTGGACCTGGCCGAGATCTTCGGGGAATAAGAGATATATCCGCAAAAACGCCGGGAGACGCTCCCGGCGTTTTTTGTGACCAAACGCGGTCCTTCTCCGTCTAACGGGTGCAGACAGATATCTGGTGCAAGAAAAGGCAGAGAGCAGGTGGAACATGACACATGACGAGTTCGCCGTCCGGGTGACGGCCATGACCGGGACGCTGTACCGGGTCAGCTGTACGGTGCTGGACCGGGAGGCAGACCGGGAGGACGCGGTCCAGGAGGCCATATGCCGGGCCTGGGAGCGGCAGAGCAGCCTGAAAGACCCCCGGTTTTTTCAGACCTGGCTCACCCGCATCCTCATCAACGCGGCCTATGACATCCTCCGCAGCCGAAAGCGGGTCATCTACATGGACGAGCTCCCGGACCAGGCCGCGCCCGATGCCGACCGGGAGGAGGCCATGGACCTGGCACGGGCGGTGGCCAGTCTGGACGACAGTCTGCGCCTGCCGGTGATCCTGTATTACGCGGAGGGCTTCTCGGTGGAAGAGATCGCCGAGATGCTGGGCCTTTCCAGGAGCGCGGCAAAAATGCGCCTGCACCGGGCCCGGGCCCTTCTGCGGGAACGTCTGAGCGAGGAGGACGAGAACACATGAACGACTGGAAGAACATCTACGGCCCTGCGCCGGAGAGCTTTGAAGAGCGCATACAGGGTACCCTGGCCGGGCTGAAGGAGCCCCGGCAGACGGCATCCCGGCCCCACCGGACCGCCCGCAGGGTGAGCCGGACCCTGCTGGCCGCGGCGGTGGCGGCATCCCTTCTGACGGTGACGGCCCTGGCGGCGGGATTGGACCGGCTGGGCTTTTTCGACACCCTGTTCGGCACCGGCGCGGTGGCGGCGGATAGGACGGCGGTCACGCCCACCCCCGCGCCGCCCGAGCCGGAGGTGGCGCCGGACGGCACTGTCACCCAGGAGGCCTACGAGTATACCTGGAGCGACGGGGAGAAGACCTTCACCTCCGTCATGCCCGGCTATGAGCGCACCCCCGTGGACCAGGCCCTGGCAGACCGGCTCATCGGCCCCTACATCCAGGAGCTGGACCAGACCTATACCCTCCCCAACGAGGGGCCGGCCGGAACGGAATATGAGGGCAGGCCGAACCACTGGGGCGCCGCCGCCGTCACCTTCCTGAGCTTCGTCCAGGACGAGGCCGGCACGGGCTATCTCTACTTCCGCGTGGAGAATCCCGACGGCCTGGACCTTCGGACCCGGGAGAGCCGGGGTTACACCGTGGCGGGAGAGCACTCCGTGATCTTCAAGGGAGGCACGGTCCTCATGAATGCCGGGGGCAGGTACTTCCTGGTGGACACCGAGAATACCACGGACACCGTGGCCTATATCGGCGTGCCCATCGCCTCGATCGAAGAAGGCTTTGACTACATGACGGTACTGGACGCCTACGGGGAGGTGGGCGGCTTCAACGAGGAGTATACCCTGCATGCGGACCGGCTGGTCCCGGCCCGGACCGGGGAAGGACAGTATGTGACCGTCGCCGTCTCCCCCATGGGGGCCAGCCTGCGGGCGGCGGAGGGGCAGGACCTGGGCGTGCTCGTGGACGGCGTCGAGAGCTTCTCCGTCACCATGGCCGACGGCAGCGAGTACCTGGTGTGGCGGGACGATGTTCCCGGCGCCGACCCGGTGGACAACACCACCTATCTCTGCGGCGGGCCGGACGGCGTGATGGGCTTCTGCTTCAACCGGATCATCGACCCGGACCAGATCGCCTCCGTCACCGTGACGGTCATGACCGGTTGGGACGGGAACAACGAGCCGGTCTATGACACGGAGACCATTATATTTTAAATGAAAGAAGATCCAAAGCCCTCACCGGGATCGGTGAGGGCTTTGCGTCTGCTCCCGCTTGCGCGGAACCGCGAGACATGGTGCTCCGGGGCTTCGCCCCTCCCGCACCCCATGTTATCGTCTCGCTCCCGCTTGCGCGGAACCGCGAGACATGGTGCTCCGGGGCTTCGCCCCTCCCGCACCACATGTTTATCGTCTCGCTCCCGCTTGCGCGGAACCGCGAGACATGATACAATAGTGAAGAGAAAACAAGAGAAAAGAAAACTTTGAGCATAAAATAAAGTCCAATAAAGGCTGAAAAGACTGCATGGCCCGATCATACGCAAGGGAGGCTCCATGATGATTTGCCCGAAATGCAAAAAGACCCTGGCGGACGGTTCAAAATTCTGCTGCTACTGCGGCTTTGCCATTCCGGCTCCGGCGGCTGCCGGCGGTCCCCAGGGACCGGCCCATATGCCCTCGGAGACCCAGGTCCTGCCGCCAAACGGAACACAGCCTGCGTCGCCGGACGCGACCGTCGTTCTCGGCCCCGGCGGGAACCTTCCGGAACAGACGCCCGCCGCTCCCGGCCAGGCCCAGACTCCCCGACAGGCCCCGAGCCCCGAGCAGCCCCCTCGGCCCCGGCCCGCGCCGGCCTCCGGCCAGGCGCCGGGACCCCGCCGGAATCCCGGCTATCCGCCCAATCCGAACCTCCGGCAGAACCCGAACTTCCGGCCCAATCCGGCGCCCGGACAGGTCCCGCCCGTTCCCCCGGCCGGACGTCCGCCGGTCAAAAAGAAAAATAACAAACTCTATTTGCTGCTTGCTCTGGGCGCGCTGCTGGTCATCCTCTTTCTGGCAGCCGCCGTGGGCGCCTATTTCTTCTTTTTCCGGGCGCCCGCCGGTCTGGCCGACTCGGAACTGACCGGCTTCCTGCCCCGGGACGCGGTGATCACCTCCAACGAGACGGAGAAAAAGACCCAGACGGTGGAGTATACCTATACGAAACGGTATACCTACTGCGACGTGAAGACCTCCGCCCGGCTGAACTTCACCTACAGCGGCAGCTGGACCCCGGACCCCCAGGAGGAGGTCCTGAACGAGACGGAGGACTGGACCCGGCTGGCCGGCACCTGGACAGAGGCGGACGGCTCCGGTCCCGCCATTGAGATCACGGGCTTTTCCTCCGGGACCGTGGCAGGCACCGTCTCTTACACGGACACCTCTTCCCACAGCGTCAATTTCCGGGACGCCTTCGGCGACGGCACCGCGACCGCCGACCCTGCCTCCGGCAGCAGCTATTACCAGTTCACAGGCCGGGGCGACTTCCAGGGCAGCTATCTGCGCATCGAGCGGGGCCGCGGCGTCTTCTTCAACAACACCCAGACCGCCATGGAAAAGGATGCCGCGCCGCTGCCGCCCGCGCCCCAGACCGGCTCCCTGGAGATCGAGCACGGCGGCACCACCGAGACCGTCGACCCCACCCAGCCCACGCCCACCCCCGCCGCAAACACCCTGCTCGCCACCGCCGTCCTGAACGTGCGGCCCGAGCCCAACAAGGATAAGGAGCCCATCGCCACGGTGGAAGTGGGCACGGAGCTGACCTATACCGGCGTCAGCAACGGCTGGTATCAGGTCCAATACCAGGGTCAGACCGGCTATGTCTCCGCCGACTACATCCAGGACCTGGCCGAGCCCGGCACGGTGCTTGTCCTGTCCGCCAATACGGAGCTGAACGTGCGCTCCAGTCCCACGACCGACTCCCAGGTGCTGACCACCGTAAAATCGGGAGACCGGATGGTCTCCCTGGGCCTCAGCGACGGCTGGTACACCATCCGTTACAACGATGGCCGCGCCTACGTCTCTGCCGACTATGTCACCGTCGTGCGGACCATCAACTGACCTTCCGCCCGGACACAGCGATGTGCCCGGGCGTCTTTTTCTCTTCCTGGCGGTGTCCTGCGCGTCCGCCGGAGGAGAGGAAGAAGTCTCGCGGCAGGATGACCGCGCAAAGGTGTGGACAAGCACAAACAGCGGATGCTATAATCAGAATGGAAAGATTTTGTCGAAGGGACGGTATAGATCATGAAAAGGGTGCGTATACTGCCGCTCGTTCTGCTGGCCGTGCTGGCCGTGGGAGCCGTTGCCGGCGGACAGCCGGCCATGGCGGAGGAGCAGCCTCTGGTGGTGGGCGTTCGTGACGACATCGTAAACTTCGGTTTTTTGAACGAGACCACCGGAAAATACTACGGCCTGGAGATCGACCTGGCCAAGGAGCTGGCCGCGCGGCTGGATCGGAAGGGCGTGGAGTTCGTCACCGTGACCCCCACCACCCGCGAGGATGTCCTGCAAAACGGCGAGGCAGACTGCCTCATCGCCTGCTACTCCATCGACGACGAGCGGGAGGAGCTGTTCGACTTCTCCGCCCCGTATTACACCGACGACACGGTCTTCATGGTCCAGACCTCCTCCTGCTTCAAGCAGTGGATGGACCTGGGGGGCATGACCGTGGGGGTGCTGGCCGGCTCCAACACCGGCGACCTGGTAGCGAAGACCATGAAGAAATACAGCCACAAGGGCGTCGAGCTCCAGGAGGAGGACACCTATCAGGAACTGTCCGACGCCCTGGAGCGGGGCGACGTGGACGCCGTGTGTATGGACGGCTGTATCGCCCAGGCGTACATGAATGAGGACCGGGCCTATCTTCCCGGCTCCCTGGCCACCCAGTACTATGGCGTGGCCACACAAAAGGGGTCCGAGCTCAGCGAGCAGGTGGCCGCAGCCATGGATGAGATGCTGGCGGACGGCACGGTGGACCGGTACATCGACAAGTGGGACTGAGGAGGCGTTATGGATAAGCTGAAGAAAAAAGCGATCATCATGATCCTCATCGAGGCCATATGCCTCATCGGCCTCGGCGTGTACCTCACCACCATGCAGGACTATCTGTCCCTGCAGCAGCAGCGCCGGGACACGGACCAGAAGATCGAGCAGATCCGGGAGCTGGTCCAGACCACCGGCGAGTCCACCCAGCGGCTGAAGGAGACCGTGGACGGCATCTATCAGTCCAAGGCCATGAGCCTGGCGTACATGGTGCGGGAGGAAGTGGACCCGGAGCTGGACGACGACGTCATGGCGGAGTACCGGGAGCTGCTGGACGTGAACAACGTCTTCATCCTGGACATGGACGGCAACGTGATGTTTGAGGCCCGGCCCTCAAACGCGGACTTCACCCGGGCCCGGTACAATCAGCTCCGCACCGTGTTCGACAAAGACCTTCCGTCCCAGGCCTTTGAGGTGGATATGGGTACGAGCCAGCTGCGCTATTACGGCGCCATGATCGACCGGGGCCGCATGGCCGTGGTGGCCCAGGACCCGGCGGAACTGGACCGACTGACGGAGGAGACATCCTCCTGGAAGAGCGTGCTGGAAAATGTGAGCGTGGGTCTGAACGGCTATTCCTTCGTGATCTCCGCCAAGGACTATACCTTCCTCTATCACCCTGACGAGTCCCTGATCGGCCTGGATGCCCTGGACGCGGGTATCCGGGTGGAGGACCTGGAGGACGGCGGCAGCTGCTGGATGACCGTGAACGGCGAGGAGCTGTACTGCGGCGTGGTCCGCGCCGACGACGTGTATGTGCTGTGCGCCGTGAGCCGCGGCGAGATCAACTCCGCCAACGCCATCACCGTCATCGTCGTGCTGTTCGTGTTCTTCACCGCCATCACCATCGTGCTGTTCTACGCCATCGCCTTGCTGAAAGAGGAGCGGGCCCATGGCGCGGCGCTCGCGCCGAACAGCACGGCGGCCGGCCCGGACGGCCAATATAAGGACATAGGTCCCTTCTGCTGGCACAGGCGGGTGGGCCGGAAGCTCATATCCGTGTCGGCCATCGGCCTGCTTTGCATCCTGGTCATATCCTTCTATATGCAGACCCTGTTCTCCATGAGCCGGGCCTCCTTCACCAACACCCAGCGGCTGGAGGAGATAGAGATGACCCTGGGCCGGTATCGGGAGAACGTGGACATGCTCACCGAGCAGTACAACACGAGCTATGTCAGCAAGGGCGAGACCGCCGCCTACATCCTGGGAAAGCGACCGGACATCTTTGAGGAGAAGGACCGCCTCAGCGCCCTGAGCCAGGCGCTGGGCGCCGAGTATATCTTTGTCTTCGACAAGAACGGCAAGATCGCCGCCACCGACTCCCCCTATACCAACTTCACCCTCAGCGAGGACCCCACCGAGCAGTCCTATGAGTTCCGGCAGCTCCTGCAGGGCGTGCCGTACCTGGTCCAGCCGGCCCAAAAGGACGACGTGGGCGTGTACCGCCAGTATGTGGGCGTCACCATCCGGGACGAAAACGGCGACGCCAACGGCTTCGTGCAGGTGTCTGTCCAGCCCGAGCTTCTGGCCAACGCCGTGGAGCAGTTGAGCCTGAGCGCCGTGCTGCAGAACATCCGGGTGGGTGTGAACGGCTTTGCCTTCGCGGTGGACCGGGACACCAAGACCTTCACCTACTATCCCGAGGAACGGTACATCGGCCGCAGCGCCGTGGACTACGGCATGAAGGAAGACCAGTTCCAGGACGGGGACAGCGGCTATCTCACCCTGGGCCTGGACAAGTACTACGGCGCCGCCGTGGAGACGGACGAGGCGTTCGTGTATGTGGCCATACCCGCCGGGGAGCTCTTCGGCGACCGGGTGCTCATCAGTCTCAGCACCACCGGCGTGAGCCTGCTGTGTCTTGCGCTGATGTGTCTGCTGCTGAGTCTGGACCGCCAGGCGCCGGAGGAGGACAAGCCCAAGGGCCGGTCCGCCGCCTCTCCGGAGGGCGCGAACGGCTCCGGGAAGCGGGCCCGGATGGTGGACGTGGTGATGCCGGACGGCACCGTCAAGCGAACGGAGAGTGCCTTCAGCCGATGGAGCAACCAGGCCCTTGGCTGGGGCGAGATGACCGCCGAACAGAAGACCCTGATGGTGCTGAAGGTCCTGCTGGGCATGCTGGCCCTGTTCATCGTGGTGGCCGTGGCCAACAAGGAGGCTGCCTTCACCCGCACCAGCGTGTTCCGCTACGTCCTCGACGGCACCTGGCCCCGGGGCGTGAACGTGTTCGCCATCACCGCCAGCGTCATGATCCTGTGCGTGGTCAGCGTGATCAGCATGCTTCTGCGCACCATTTTGAAGTTCCTGAGCCGGAGCATGAGCGCCCGGGGCGAGACGGTCGTCCGGCTGGTCAACAACCTGGTCAAATATGTGGCCGTCATCGTGGCGCTGTACTTCTGCCTGGCCATGTTCGGCGTGGACACCGCCACGCTGCTGGCATCCGCCGGTATCCTGTCCCTGGTCATCGGCCTGGGCGCCCAGGACCTGGTAAAGGACATCGTGGCCGGTCTGTTCATCATCTTTGAAGGTGAGTTCCAGGTGGGCGACATCGTCACAGTGGGCGATTGGCGCGGCACCGTCGTGGAGATCGGCGTGCGCACCACCAAGATCGAGGAGCCCGGCAAGAACATCAAGATCATCAACAACAGCGCCATCTCCAACGTCATCAACATGACCCGTAAGGAGTCCTTTGCCGCCTGTGACATCGGCATTGAGTACGGCGAGAGCCTGGAGCGGGTGGAGGCCATCCTGGCCCAGGAGCTGCCCAACATACGCAAGCGCCTGCCCAAGATCACCGACGGCCCCTTCTACAAGGGCGTGGCGTCCCTGGCCGACTCCGGCGTGGTCATCAAGGTCGTGGCCCAGTGCGCGGAGGGCGACCGCATCCAGATGGCCCGGGATCTGAACCGGGAGATGAAGCTCATCTTCGATAAGTATAAGATCAACGTCCCCTTCCCCCAGGTGGTCATCAACCAGCCGGTGGAATTCGCCGAAGCCACCGAGTGGCAGAAACGCCAGGCAGAGAAATTTGCCGAGGAGCAGCGTGAGATGGGCAAGGACCTGGAGTCCGGCGCCCCCACCTGAGCACCGGTCCCCGGAATGCGCCGGGCGCCCAACAAGACGCAACGGCGGCGGCCCGCCGCCTGTGGAACACAGTCCCAATACAGAACACAAGGAGGATATAACATGCTTCTGCACGCAAAAAGCAAAATGCTCTCCATCCACAAAAAAATGGAGATCATGGACGAGGCCGACCAGGTCCTTTACACGGTGGAGAGCAAGGCCATCTCCATCCACGATACGACCTATGTCCGCAATGCGGCGGGGGAGAACATTGCCACCATCACCCACAAACCCATATCCCTGCATGAGACCCACATCATCCAGTTCGCGGACGGCGAGGACGTGGAAGTCCGCACCGAGTGGTTCCATGTGATGAAGGACGTCATCAATCTGGAGGGACTCGGCTGGCAGATGCGGGGCGACATCCTCCAGCACAACTATGAGTTCGTCGACATGCGCGGCGGCGTGCTGGCCCGGACCCATCAGAAGTGGGTGTCCCTGCATGACGTATATTACATCGACGTGCTGGACGAAAGCCAGCTGGACAGGATCGTGGCTGTGTATGTGGCTCTGGAGCGGATCATCCGGGAGCGGGAGATCCGCCGGGAGAACGAATCCGGCGCGGTCGCCGGTGGCGCGGCAGTCATCCATCAGAACAGCAGCGACGACTGAGGCCGTGTGATCGTGGGCATGGTCTATTGCGTGGGCAATGTCTCCGGCTGCTACATCAACCCCGCCGTATCCATTGCCATGCTGGTGAGCAAGTATAAGTATCTCACCGACGAGAAGTGAGCGGCCTCTCCGCCATTTCCGGACAATTTAAAAATGGCCCGCTGCCGGCGCAGCGGGTCATTTCTATTCCATGGAACGCGGGCAGGGTCTCAGACCATGCCGTTTCGGTTGTGGTGCCGGCGGCTTTCCGCCTGGCGAAACGCCTTGGCGATGGCCGCCGCCATGGCTTCCGTCTGCTTTCGGTCCTCCGCCGCTTGGGTCAGTTCTATCTGCCGCATCAGCGCGTCCCGGAACTTGACCGCCGACGGGATATAGGGAAACTCAAACCGGCCCCCTGATGTGGTGATGGTGACGGTGCCCCGACCGGTGAGCTTTCCGATGGGGGTCTTCTCCACATATACGCCGCCCACCCGGTCCAGCGGCACATCCAGCGTTTTGGTCACGAACACCCCCGCCTCGCCGTATATGCGCTTGCTGGTCAGCATCAGATAGGTGGACAGACGCCGGGCAAAAAACCGTGCGCCCCACACGGCGATGGCGGCCATCAGTAAATGAAAAATGAGCGTGTCCTCCCCGCTTTTCTGGGCGAGATACCAGCCAGAGCCGTATGCCGCCGCCAGCAGCCCCGGCAGGACGTAGCTGGTCCATCGGGACCGGGCCATCATGATGAGCTCCTCATCCTTGGACAGCTCATTCGTCCGCTTCACTCGTTCTCACCTCATTCTTCCTATTATCAAATCAGCTACAGGGCCGCCAAAAAAGGCACGCCTGCCGTCATCTTCAAGAACCTTTCGATGTGGTGGCACACCAGAGGATTCCATATCCGAACCCGACTCCTGTTCCGCCAGGGCCCTGCTTGCATCTTCAAATGTTATCGTCTCCGTGCCGTCCTTGTAGTTGATGGTGTATTCCAGCTTGTCATCATAAACATACACCGAATTGATGAAAGTGTCGATCAGTCGCTGCCGATGTTCTTGCTTCGTCATGTCCAACTTCCGGAGCCGTTCCAGCCACATGGTCACGAACTTCACCGTCAGCTTCGGTTTTGCCAGTTTCTCGTTGGCGATTCCTGATCTCCAGGTCTTCTTTCGCGGCCTCCAGTTCCTCTAGGCGGCTTTTGGTAGAGGGGGTCAAGATGCCCTGCTGGATGGCGTTGAGCAGATTGTTGATGCCGGTCTCCGCCTCTTTCAGCTGCTGTTCATACAGCGGAAGATCGGTGTTTTCCCGCTCTTGCAAGTCCATCACCATGGAGACGATGGCCTCAATGGTCTTGTCGTCCTGCAGTGCCGCTATCGCTCGGTTCACGAACAGGTCCTCGATGAATTGTTTCTTGACCGGCTTCTTGTGGCAGCTCCCGCGTTTCCTCTTGGCGGAGAAGCACTTGTAGTAGCGATAGACCTTCCCTGTGTGGCTGGCCCCACTCTCTCCGAACATATAGGCCCCGCAGTAACCGCAGTAGAGCTTGGTCGTGAGAAGATAATCTTCCTCGGCCTTGTGGCGGGCCGGAGCACGCCGGTTCTTTTCCAGCTTTTCCTGCACCCGCTCAAACAGGTCCTGAGGGACGATGGCAGGTATGCCATCGGGCACCACAATGTCCCGGTATTTGTACTCTCCCCGGTATCTGCGATTCTTGAGGATGTGGTCGATGCTGTTATAGGTCATTTGCTGACCTTTTGCGTTCTTGATGCCTTGACCGTTCAGCCAGTCCCGGATGTCCGTCATAGTCGCGCCCTCATCGTAGCGCTTGAACACTTCCAGCACATAGGGTGCCGTCAGAGGGTCAATTTGGAAATGGTGCTCGCTGTCTATAACGTAGCCAATGGGAAGCGTCCCGCCGTTGAACTTACATTTGAGCGCATTCTCGGTGCGGCCACGGATGACCTTCTCGGACAGGTCGGCGGAGAAGTATTCGGCGTAGCCTTCCAGGACGGATTCCAGGATAATGCCTTCGGCCCCGTTGGAGATGACCTCGGTAGCAGATACGACTTTGACGCCGTTTTTCTTCAGCAGAGCTTTATACCTGGCACTGTCATAGCGGTTTCGGGCAAAGCGGTCTAGTTTCCAGACGATGACCATATCAAACAGTTTCTTGCCACTATCCTTGACCATGGACTGGAACTCAGGGCGGTTATCCGTCTTGGCGGAGAATGCCCGGTCTATGTAGTGACGCAACACAGTGATGCCGTTTTTCTCCGCGAAGGCAGTACACTCCCGAATTTGCCCTTCTATGCTTTCTTCCCGCTGGTTGTCCGAGGAATACCGGGCATAGATCACAGCGGTCATTTCGTCTCCTCCTCCAGCATCTGCACCAGCGTCTTTTTCAGGCGTTTATTCATAGGGGATTTGGGGTCAAAGCACATTTCTATGAACTCATTCATCTCCGGGTGCAGCTTGCCCAGGTCCGGCTCGTTGGAATACACCTTGCCCCTGGGATCGTCCGTGCGGCCATAGAGATAGTCCAGCGACACGTCAAAATAGTCGGCATAGCGGAGCAGCACCTTGGCAGATGGCTCGCACTGGTTATTCTCGTAGCGGTTGACGCCGGACTGTCGCAGGCCAAGGACCGGGGCCAGCTTATTCTGGGACACGTTGATGGACAGCCGCAGCGCCCGCAGCCGTTCTGCCATAATCTGCATGATGGACCCTCCCATAGTGGTTTCCTATATCATAGCACATCACAGCATATAAATCAACATCTGGTTTGCATAATGTTGTGCAAAAGATCACTTCAGATGCAATCATCCCTCATCTTGCCAGACTTGGCTTTATCGTGCTATACTGATAAAGGAAAGGACGGTGAGCGGTTTGTACAATCCCCAGCTGGAGACATTCGTCCGGGTGGCGGACGCGGGCAGCTTCAACAAGGCGGCAGACGACGCCTTCATCACGCCTACGGCAGTGATAAAGCAGATCAACCTGCTGGAATCGGAGCTGGACCTGAAGCTCTTTGTCCGCAGCCACCGGGGGCTCACGCTCACCAAGGCGGGCGAATCCCTCTACCGGGACGCCAAGTACATGATGGACTACTCCCGCCGGGCCATCGCCCGCGCCCACGCCGCCATGCAGGAGGAGTACGGCGTGGTGCGCATCGGCACCTCGCCCATGACCCCGGCCCAGCTTCTCACCGACCTGTGGCCCCAGATCCACGAGCGGTGCGGGGACGTGAGCTTTCAGCTGGTCCCCTTTGAGAACACCCCGGAGAACGCCCGGGAGATCCTGCGCAACCTGGGGGAGAACATCGACGTGGTGACGGGCATCTTCGACGAGACGCTGCTGGCCCTGCGCCAGTGCGCGGGCTTTGAAATATCCCGCGAGCCCATCTGCTGCGCCGTGAGTATCTATCACCCCCTAGCGGCCAAGGAGGTCTTGACGCCGGAGGACCTGGCTGGGGAGGAACTGCTGCTGATCCACCGGGGGTGGAGCAGGTACATGGACGAGCTGCGGGACGACCTGAAACAGAACCACCCGGACGTGCAGATCGCGGATTTTGATTTCTATGACGTGAGCATCTTCAACCGCTGCGAGCAGAGCCGGAATGTGCTGACGGTGATCGGCAAGTGGTCATGCGTCCATCCCATGTTGAAGGTGCTGCCGGTAGCGTGGGACCACGCCATCCCCTTTGGCATTTTGCATCCGCCAGAGCCGTCGCCCATGCTGGCCCGGTTCCTGGACGCGGTGCGGGCCGTGGTGCAGGAAAAAGAGTTATAACCTTTGGGTATATACTTATGAACTGATCGGGACTTCTCAAGAGGTCCCGGTCTTTTTATAATATGAGCATGGGATATACTCCAAACAGGAGGGCGCGATGAAAAGAGCTGGTTTGGCAGCCGTGTTGCTTACGTGTCTGCTGCTATGCACAGCGGCGGCGGACCGGGGAGAGGATGAGATGGACGAGCCTTATACTGTGAACACGAAAATATCCGATGTGATGAGCGACCCCGTGTTCGGGTCATGGGGACGGCTGATCTTCCCGGCGGACGAGGGCTATTGGAGCGGCAAAACGCTGGAGGGCCTGCGCCTGACCTGGTACAGCAACATCGACCCGGACAAGACCGTGGAAATATGCAGCTATCTCCATGAAAAGGCCGCCGCGGGCGAGACCGTTTTCTATGACATCTACACCGACGAGGAGAAGGCGGCGGACCCGGCCAAGGAGGACACGGGGCTATT